>NZ_VTYA01000005.1:0-275742 GCF_013114135.1 Vibrio sp. 03-59-1 | reverse complement strand
TTCTTCCAAAAAAAGGCGAACCCATTTATTCACACTAGTACGACTGACTTGCAGGTCTTTCGCTATTTGAGTGCGGGATTTTCCTCGCTTAAAGTGCTCAAGAGTCAGTAATCGCATTTTCATTTGAATGGTTTTTTGTTGGCTCACAAGTTTTTTGAAATCAGTATTATCAAGGCTATCCATAGCAATAACCCGTAAGATGGCGACGCCCTAATTAGATCATATTTTTTCTCCAATTGGTATTAGGATGTTTCGAACGAGAAGTGATCCACGAAAAAACCATATGCTCAAGCAGGTAATAGATAGAATTAGGGTGGTAATGTTTATCAAAATGCTCAAGAGCCAGTAATCGTATTTTCATTTGAATGGTTTTTTGTTGGCTCACAAGTTTTTGAAGTCAGTATTATTAAGGCTATCCATCAATCGTTATTACAATAGTCTGGTAGCCTTAATTAGAGAATAAATTACAATTAGTGAATGTAGTGGAGTGTTTAAATTTATTCACGAACATGGTTTTTACAAAAGATCCAATCTCCATTGCATAATCATTACACGTTATTTTTCTCTTCTTTTTTCGCTTTCTCTATTAGTGGTGTAATCGTTGATCCCTGAATTAGAATTGAGAAAACAACAACGGCATATGTCATGACAAGTAGAATCTCTTTAACATCTATCATTTTATCTGGAATGACCATTACGCCCGATGGAATGGATAGTGCCATTGCAAGCGCAAGCCCTCCTCTGAGTCCACCCCAAGTCAGTATTTTTATCGACCATCGATTGTAAGTTCGAAAGCGACGAAAGCCTAAGTATGATATCCACACACTCAAATAACGACTGACAAGAACAAGTGGGATAGCGAATATCATTAAGAGCCAATCTTCTTGGTGAAATTCAAAAAGTAGCATCGACATACCAATTAATAGAAATAACACGCCGTTTAAAAACTCATCGACGAGTTCCCAAAAGTGATCGAGATGTTCTTCACTCTCTTTCGAAAAACCAATGTAGCGTGTCCAGTTGCCGATCATAATTCCAGAGACAACCATAGCAAGCGGCCCTGAAACGTGTATAACATCGGCAAATACATAGCCAGCCGTTGGGATGCCTATAGTCAGTAGCAGCTCCATAGAGTGATCATTAGTAGAACTGATGAGGTAGTGAAAAAGAAGACCTAAGGCGAAACCGTAGATTATGCCACCCAGCCCTTCTTGGATAAACAGCATGGTGACACTTCTAGCTGTTGGTTGTTCTGTGCCAAAAGCAATAGTGAATAAAGTGACAAAAATAACCAAACCAAAGCCATCATTGAACAGCGATTCGCCCTCGATCTGAGTTGATATCCGCTTTGGCGCATCAAGCTTTTTCACTATAGCTAACACAGCGATAGGGTCGGTTGGAGATATTAGTGATCCAAACAAGAGGCAGTAGACTAAGTCAAAATCAATTCCAAAGAGTTGACAGAATGTATATAGAATGAAGCCAATGAAAAATGTGGAGAATAATGTAGCACCTAACGCTAATGTCGTGATTTCCCACTTTTGATCTTTTAGATTCGGAAGTTTTATCCCCAAACCTCCTGCAAATAATAGAAAGCCTAAAATGCCCTTAAGTAGGAAATCTTCAAAGTTGATGGTTGCCATCGTATCTGTGGCGACTTCTGTTAATTGAAACCAATCATTTTGTCCTGCAATAATGATAAGCAAAGATAACATTAGAGCGCCAGCTGTTATGGCAATGGTGGTTTGCATCTTTCCTATCTTGCTGTTTATAAAAGCAATCATCATCGCAGCAGCGGATAAAAAGCAAAGAGTGTAATAGACAGACATTCACGGACCTATTTGTAACAAAATATGAATAATATTTTCAGCGGATAAAGCCCAAATAGCAAACAGTTTTTGTTAATGCTCTGTGAAGTTATTAGTTTCTTCTGAACAAGAATAAAGGAGTTATAGACGTCTAGATTTCTACTTTTTCTGTGATAGGATATTAGAACAACTAAAGGAATGAGGTGGTATTGTGGGAAGCAATATAAGAAAACAGATAGAAGCTCAACTTAAGCAGAGGATTTTGCTTATTGATGGTGGCATGGGAACTATGATCCAGGGCTACAAACTCGAAGAACAGGAGTATCGAGGGGAGCGTTTTTCTGAGTGGCATTGCGATCTGAAAGGAAATAATGACCTATTAGTACTTAGCCAACCTCAAATTATTAGTGAGATACATCATCAGTACCTAGAAGCGGGTGCTGATATTTTAGAAACTAATACCTTTAATGCGACGACCATTGCCATGGCTGACTATGACATGGAATCGCTGAGTCGAGATATTAACTTTGCTGCGGCTAAACTCGCTCGAACTGCAGCTGACGAATGGACTAAAAAGACACCTGATAAGCCGCGATACGTGGCAGGTGTATTAGGTCCAACTAACCGAACTTGTTCCATTTCGCCAGATGTGAACGATCCTGGCTACCGAAATGTTTCTTTTGATGAATTAGTAGAAGCTTACTCTGAATCGACGCTTGCCTTGATTGAGGGAGGGAGCGATCTCATCCTGATTGAAACTATATTTGATACTCTGAATGCTAAAGCATGTGCATTCGCGGTTGAAACGGTTTTTGATGAGTTAGGTTATTCGCTTCCTGTCATGATCTCAGGAACTATAACAGATGCATCTGGGCGTACTTTATCAGGACAAACTACAGAAGCTTTTTACAACGCACTAAGGCATGTACGACCTATATCGTTCGGTTTGAACTGTGCTTTGGGGCCAGATGAACTTCGCCCCTATGTTGATGAATTGTCGCGTATTTCTGAATGTAGTGTTTCTGCTCACCCTAACGCAGGCCTCCCTAATGCATTTGGCGAATATGATTTGTCACCAGAAGACATGGCTGAACATGTCAAAGAATGGGCTCAAAGTGGATTTTTGAACCTTATTGGTGGCTGTTGTGGCACAACGCCTGAACATATTCGTCAGATGGCTCAGGCTGTGGAAAATATTACGCCAAGAGCTTTGCCAGAGCTTCCTATTGCTTGTCGACTTTCTGGTTTAGAACCTTTAACTATTTCCAAAGAATCATTGTTTGTTAACGTTGGTGAGCGTACCAATGTTACGGGTTCTGCTCGCTTTAAACGTCTGATTAAAGAAGAACTTTATGATGAAGCTCTAAGTGTTGCGCAGGAACAAGTTGAAAATGGTGCCCAAATTATCGATATCAACATGGATGAAGGAATGCTTGATGCCGAAGCGTGTATGGTTCGCTTCCTTAATTTATGTGCTTCTGAGCCCGAGATATCCAAAGTCCCAGTGATGGTTGATTCCTCTAAATGGGAAGTGATTGAAGCCGGACTTAAATGCATTCAGGGTAAAGGTATTGTTAACTCGATCTCTCTTAAAGAGGGCAAAGAAAAGTTTGTAGAGCAAGCCAAGCTCGTTCGTCGCTATGGTGCTGCTGTGATTGTTATGGCATTTGATGAAGTTGGGCAGGCCGATACACGTGAACGTAAAATAGAAATTTGTACTAACGCCTATAACATTCTTGTCGATGAGGTTGGCTTTCCACCTGAAGACATTATATTCGATCCCAATATCTTTGCCGTTGCGACAGGGATTGATGAGCATAATAACTATGCGGTCGATTTCATTGAAGCGGTCGGTGATATCAAACGAACACTTCCTCATGCCATGATCTCTGGTGGTGTTTCAAACGTCTCATTTTCATTTCGCGGTAATAATTACGTTCGTGAAGCTATCCATGCTGTATTTCTATATCACTGTTTTAAAAATGGTATGGATATGGGAATTGTTAACGCAGGCCAGCTTGAGATTTACGACAATGTCCCTGAAGATTTACGCGAAGCAGTTGAAGATGTAGTCCTAAATAGAAGAGATGATTCGACAGAGCGTCTATTAGATATTGCGACAGAATACTTGGAGCGGGCTGTAGGAAAAGTTGAAGATAAGTCAGCACTTGAATGGCGAACTTGGCCTGTAGAGAAACGTTTAGAACACTCTTTAGTCAAGGGGATCACTGATTTTATTGTCGAAGATACTGAAGAAGCCCGAACAAATGCGAGTCGTCCTATTGAAGTGATAGAAGGCCCATTAATGGATGGGATGAACGTGGTTGGTGACCTCTTTGGTGAAGGGAAAATGTTCTTGCCTCAAGTGGTTAAGTCAGCCCGAGTGATGAAGCAAGCCGTTGCTCACTTAGAGCCTTTTATCAATGCATCAAAAGAAGCGGGAAGCACGAATGGTAAAATTCTTCTCGCAACTGTAAAAGGAGATGTTCACGATATCGGTAAAAACATTGTAGGGGTTGTGCTGCAGTGTAATAACTATGAAATTATCGATTTAGGAGTAATGGTTCCTTGCGAAAAAATACTGAAGGTCGCCAAAGAAGAGAATGTCGATATCATCGGATTATCAGGTTTGATCACGCCTTCGCTTGATGAGATGGTACACGTGGCAAAAGAGATGGAACGACAGGGATTTGATTTGCCACTATTGATTGGCGGTGCGACAACGTCAAAAGCACACACCGCAGTTAAAATTGAACAGAACTACAATCAGCCAGTTGTCTATGTCAACAACGCTTCTCGTGCGGTTGGGGTTTGTACTTCTTTACTCTCTAATGAACTAAAACCAGCCTTCATTGAAAAGCTTGATCTAGATTATGACCGAGTTCGAGACCAGCATAATCGCAAAACACCACGAACGAAACCTATTACACTTGAAGAAGCAAGAGCGAATCGAGTTGAGATTGATTGGCAAGCTTATACACCGCCAGCACCTAAAAAACCGGGAGTCCATATTTTTGATGATGTGGACATTGCCACACTGAAAGATTACATCGACTGGACGCCATTTTTTATGACGTGGTCATTGATGGGGAAATATCCTGCAATTCTTGATCATGAAGAAGTTGGTGAAGAAGCGAAGCGCTTGTATCAAGACGCGAATGAGTTACTTGATCGGGTAGAACGAGAAGGATTGCTCAAAGTTCGTGGTATGTGTGCACTTTTCCCTGCAAATAGTGTTGATGATGACATTGAAGTGTATTCAGATGAATCACGCACTGAAGTCTTAGATATCTTGCATAACTTACGTCAACAGACGGCTAAACCGAAAGGGTTTAACTACTGCCTGTCTGATTACATTGCACCAAAATCGAGTGGTAAAGCGGATTGGATTGGTGGCTTTGCGGTGACGGGTGGCATTGGGGAGCGTGAACTGGCTGACGATTATAAAGCTAAAGGCGATGATTATAATGCCATTATGATTCAAGCTGTGGCTGACCGTTTAGCTGAAGCTTTCGCTGAATATTTGCATGAGAAAGTACGTAAGGATATTTGGGGTTATGCGGTTGATGAGAATTTATCGAATGATGAATTGATCCGTGAAAAATACCAAGGGATCCGACCTGCTCCTGGTTATCCAGCATGTCCTGAACATACAGAAAAAGGGACATTATGGACGTTGATGAATGTAGAAGAAGCGATTGGTATGTCATTGACGTCTAGCTATGCAATGTGGCCGGGCGCGTCGGTTTCGGGAATGTATTTCTCACACCCTGATTCTCGCTATTTTGCGATTGCGCAGATCCAACAAGATCAAGTGGAAAGCTATGCCGATCGTAAAGGGTGGGATAAGTTGGAAGCCGAAAAATGGCTTGGGCCTAATATCAATTAGAAAAGTGTCTTAATAAAATGCCCGCTGATCATCAGCGGGCATTTTTGTTCGTGGTCGTATTAATTATGACTCTTCAAATAACTCTTGATGGAGTTTTTGAATGGCGCTTTTGGCAACCGACTCGTGGAGTAAGAAGCATAGATTATGCGGGCTGGCACCGTAACAAATCATGCGTAAATTAAAATCTTCCAGCGTGCTGAATACCTGTTTCGCGTATCCTTTACTTTCACTCATGTTATTACCAATAAGGGCAACAAGGCAGAGGTTGTGCTCTACATCGACGGTGCACAGTGCTTCAAGTTCTTGTTTTACAATGCTTGGTAATTGAGGTGCTCCGCCTGCGGTATCGGTTTGATCAAGAGTGAGAGAGACACTTACTTCAGATGTGGTGATTAAATCAACAGAGATTTTATGCTTAGCTAGAATCTGGAAAACATCGGCCAGAAAGCCGTAAGCATGAAACATGTTTGGGCTGCGCAGTGTCACCATGGTTTGATTGCAGCGTAACGCGAGAGCCCTAAAAAGAGGTGCGCTGGCGACCTCTTGACGAATCCATGTCCCTCCTTTCTCTGGTTCTTTTGAGGATCCAACAAAAACGGGGATCTGGTGTCGCAATGCAGGTAATAAAGTTGAAGGGTGGAGGATCTTGGCCCCAAAATTGGCCATTTCAGAGGCTTCACTAAAACTAATTTCTGGAATTGGGGAGGCTTTTTGCGCAATACGAGGATCTGTAGTGTAGATACCTGGGACATCTGTCCAAATTTCTAAACCTGATGCTGAAACTGCTTCAGCAATAAGAGCTGCACTATAATCACTGCCTCCTCTTCCAAGTGTAGTAGTTTGGCCGTTTGAGTCAGATCCAATGAAGCCTTGAGTGACAACAACATGTTCTTGGCAAAGAGGAGAGAGCTTCTTACTTGCGAGTGAGGAAATGATGTCTAATTGAGGTTCTGCTTTTCCAAACGCACTATTAGTTTTTAGTATTTCGCGAATGTCAAACCTTACTGCATGAATTCCACGCTCTCGCATTAGTTGAGTCAAAATGTGCGTCGACATTAACTCGCCACAAGCGACAAGACTATCGGTGAGTCTCGCGGAAGGCTGAGATGCCGATTCTTCAGCCAAACTTGCAACATCACTCAATATGGTATCGATTGATGGTTTAATCGACTGAGCGTCAGTTAATTGATTAAGTATTGCTTTGTGAATCTTATCAATCTTATTAATCAACTCTTGGCGACGTGTTGATTCGGTAACGCCATTCGCTAATTCAACTAATAGATTCGTCACGCCAGAACACGCACTGCTGACGATGAGTTTAGTGTTTGGGTTGTTTTCTACAACTGCAGCACAACGGCTCATTGCTTCAAAGTTAGCGACACTTGTCCCGCCAAATTTTGCAACGTTAAAGGAACCAGCTACATTCAATGTGCTCACGATATATCTCCCACGACTTCCTGATAAATAATTACGGATTGGTAATCCAACATCCAATGTTTGAAGAGAGAATTGAGCAGAGGCAATAATAGAATAGAACACCTCAGAAGCTCCTCATCAGATAGAACTGATGACAGTCGAAGGGATTCAGCCCGTTCAACCGACAACTCAAAGCCACAACTTTGAATTACCTCGGCATTGCTCCCCATGAATGGTTTGTATTGGAGTTGAGGCTCCACAAAACATCTGCCTGGGCAATGCTCCTCTTCTGCTAGATAGCTTAGACATTGAACGTTTTTAGGGAAGAAAAGTCAATTACTATGCATAAAATAAATTTAACATTTTTGTGACACTGGTTTGACCTCATACTTGAGTCGAATTGTTGTTCGCTGAAAATTCGATTAACCTATTCACTCATATAGCCATTCGCAAGGAGCGTTTATGCCAATTCAAAGTTTTTTTCCACCACATCGAACATTGATGGGGCCGGGACCATCGGATATCTCACCGCAGGTCTTACAAGCGCTTAGTCGTCCAACTGTTGGTCATCTTGACCCACTTTTTATTCAAATGATGGATGAACTTAAACAACTACTAAAGTATGCCTTTCAGACTGAAAATGAGTTCACTATTGCTGTTTCAGCTCCAGGTAGTGCGGGCATGGAAGCTTGCTTTGTTAACCTCATCGAGCCAGGCGATAAAGTGATTGTTTGCCGCAATGGAGTGTTTGGCGAACGAATGCGTGAAAATGTGATCCGTTGTGGTGGTGAAGTAGTCCTAGTGGACGATGAATGGGGTAAACTCGTTTCCATTGGTAAAGTTGAGCAGGCATTAGTTGAAAACCCGGATACGAAGGTTCTCGCTTTTGTCCATGCGGAAACGTCCACAGGAGCATTGAGTGATGCTCAAGCGTTAGGTAAGTTAGCAAAAGATTACGGTGCTTTAACGATTGTCGATGCTGTTACCTCTTTAGGTGGTGTGCCTTTGCTGGTGGATGAATGGCAGTTAGACGCGGTTTATTCAGGAAGCCAAAAGTGTCTGTCTTGTGTTCCTGGCCTATCCCCTCTGACTTTCTCTGCTAAAGCCATTGAAAAAATTGAATCGAGATCAACGCCGATTCAGAGTTGGTTTCTTGATCAAAGTTTAGTGTTGGGCTATTGGAGCGGAGAAGGAAAACGTAGCTATCACCACACGGCACCTGTCAATAGTTTGTATGCACTGCATGAAGCGTTAGTGTTGCTACAAAATGAAGGACTTGAGCAAGCTTGGAAGCGTCATAAACAGATGCATGAAAAACTGAAAATTGGCCTTGAGCGACTGGGTTTCACCTTTGTGGTTGATGAAGCGAGCAGATTACCTCAGCTTAATGCCGTGTTTATCCCAGAAGGTATTGATGAAGCGGCGGTTCGAGGGCATTTATTGAATGAGTATAACCTTGAGATTGGTGCTGGCCTTGGCGCTTTGGCGGGTAAAGCTTGGCGAATTGGTTTGATGGGTTATGCTGCACGCAATGAAAATGTGTCGTTATGCTTACGAGCGTTAGAAGAGTCGCTGACTTAAGCTGTATTGAGTTAGTGCGATTTAAAATGGCGAGCTATTAACTCGCCATTTTTGTGTCTATTGTTTCGCTGCAGGAGATTGAGAGACGGCTGACGATGGCGGAGTGTATTGAACCTTCGAGAAGTCTTTATTTGGAAACAAGAAACGAGCTTCAGCCCTGACTTGCTCAGCTCTACTTGGGTCGCTAAGCCCCTGATAAGCCAAAATAAGATTGCTGTAGAAAGCTGGACGCGGCTTGGTTTTAATAATATCTAAAGACCAAGATACATATGGTTTTATCAAAGCTGAATCTTCTGTGTATAACCCAATATTGAGATAAGTGCTGTAAACATCCCAATCAAAACGGTCCTTCCAAACTACGGGGTTTGTGACTTGCTTTAAAATATCAGGATCTTTGGGAGCTGAACGTTCAAATTGAGTCAGTATGTAGTTAGTGTGCAAAGCACTGAGCATATAAAAACTGGTCAGAATTGGGATAACCAAGCTCAAGACTCTGAATAATGTTTTACTGATTACTGAAAAAGGCTGAGTTTTATATTTGGATACGCGTTGATCAACCCAAAAAATGAGAATAATGAAAATCAGCCAATGCGCGGCTGAATGGTAAAACGGATATTCTAGCTGGGAGTGCAATACAATGGGAATAAATAGTGCGAACAGTGCCAGCCTTGTGCCTCGTTTTGCCGTATAAATTCGTGACAACACAAGCATTGCGGCAAGTAAAATACCAATAACTGGAACAACGCCACCTTCGACACCCCATAATAATAGTTCATTATGAGGGTGATCCATCGCTGGCAGGCCAGGAGCATAACCTTTGTTTAATTGATGCTGCCTTGCGGTATACAAAATATATTGGGATTCAAACTCACCATAGCCGTAACCAGTGAATGGCTTCTCTATCACCATATCGAGTGCTTGCGGAAAAATATAAGTTCTTGCTGTTTCTAAATCTGCTTTTGCGGTGATTACATCTCCAGTATCTTCAGACTGAATTAGCATTACACCGAGAACAAGGCCAATCAATACGGATATGCACCAACCAACGCAGCGTTTTAATGTGGAGAAGCGGTAAAGATAGGGAAGAATACATATCGTTCCGACAATTGCGCCTAACCAGCCAGTTCTTGACGCCAGTGCAATGAGTAGAGGAACGGTTAAAGACGGAACAATATAAAGCAGAGCGACTTCATTTAGTTTTTTGTTGTACTTGTGTGGCTGCGTAGTAATAAGGTAACCAGATAGAATCAGCCCTGTAGCCAGAAAACTGGCCATAACATTGGGTTGCTGGAAAATACCATATGGACGATTCGATAGAGTGTTATAACCAAAGATATTTCCCGGTTCTAACAGAAGGTATTGGTATAACCCAAAAATAGATTGGATCACGACAGCAAGAACGATAAGCCAGAGCAGTCGCTGTTTATGACGATTACTAAACATGAATTGCTGTAAGATCACAAAAAATATGAAGCCAGCCCAAAGGCCAAGTAAGCGATTACTAACACTTTCAATATTCGCATTGAGATAAAAGATAGGCACGGTTAGCAGAATGCAGCAAACAAACAAGCCAATGGTTAGCTTTGAATACCTTAGGACTCGATTGGTCGCAAGTTGGTAGAGCCCAATGGCCATGCTGAAACTAAACGCTATCCATGTGGTCGGGTTGAAAGATAGTGCTAACCCCGAACCTCCAGGGTTTGGCATGAAAAAGTGCATTGCCAATAAGAAAACGACACCTAGGGAGAGTGTGAAGATACGGTTCAAAGGAGCATTGACCATTTTCGTTTCTAATTGTGTTCCGCCTACATGCAATGTGGCCATAATGCTTTTATTCCAATCAATAAGAAGAAACCAACCGTCGCTTACTTATTATTAAGATAAGCGACTATTGCTCTTACTTTACCGTTTTTTTCTATTTCAACATAGGCTTAAGAAAGCGTGCAGTGTGTGAACCTTCGACTAGGGCGACATTTTCAGGTGTGCCTTCTGCAACAATTTCTCCGCCGCCTTGGCCGCCTTCAGGTCCAAGATCGACAACCCAGTCAGCAGTTTTTACCACATCTAAGTTATGCTCAATGACTACTACCGTATTACCTCGGTCTCTAAGGCGATGTAAAACGGTCAATAGTTGTTGAATATCATGAAAATGAAGGCCTGTTGTTGGCTCATCAAGAATATAGAGTGTTTTACCTGTATCTCGTTTAGAAAGTTCACGGGCTAGCTTGATACGCTGTGCTTCACCGCCAGACAGTGTCGTTGCCGCTTGGCCTAATCGAATGTAAGACAAACCAACATCCATTAGCGTTTGCAGTTTACGAGCAATAACGGGTACGGGTTCAAAGAACTCGCGTGAATCTTCAACCGTCATATTGAGCACTTCATCGATGCTCTTTCCTTTATATCTAACTTCCAGAGTTTCTCGGTTGTAGCGTTTACCGTTGCATATATCACAAGGAACATAGACATCAGGTAAAAAGTGCATCTCGACTTTGATAACGCCATCGCCCTGACATGCTTCGCAGCGACCGCCTCGGACATTAAAACTGAACCGTCCGGGCTTATACCCTCGGGAACGTGATTCTTGAGTCCCTGCGAACAGTTCTCGAATTGGGGTAAAGATCCCCGTATAAGTCGCAGGGTTAGATCGAGGCGTTCTTCCTATTGGGCTTTGATCAATATCGATGACTTTGTCGAAGTGTTCCAGCCCTACAATTTTCTTATAAGGCGATGGAACAGCCGTTGTTGCGCCATTTAATTGCGTGTGGGCGATTTTAAAGAAAGTATCATTGATTAGCGTTGATTTACCTGATCCTGAAACACCAGTAATACAAGTGAATAAGCCAGCTGGGATGGAGAGATCGACAGATTTTAGATTGTTCCCCGTAGCCCCTAAAAGTTGAACGGTTTTCTTAGGATCCATTGGTGTTCTTTCTACTGGTATAGGGATCTCTTTAACACCGCTGAGATATTGGCCTGTGAGAGAATTTGGGTTGGCAATGATCTCATCCATCGTGCCTTCTGCAACCACTTGTCCGCCATGAACACCAGCTCCAGGGCCGATATCAATGACATGATCAGCGCATCTAATTGCATCTTCATCATGCTCAACCACAATCACGGTATTACCTAGATCTCGTAAGTGAACCAGAGTTTTTAACAGACGTTCATTGTCTCGTTGATGTAGTCCAATAGAAGGCTCATCGAGAACATACATGACGCCCATTAATCCGGCACCAATTTGACTTGCAAGACGAATACGCTGTGCTTCACCACCAGATAATGTTTCAGAGCTACGAGAAAGGTTCAGATAATTTAAACCGACATTGACTAAGAAATGCAGGCGGTCGTTGATCTCTTTCATCACCTTATCTGCAATTTGAGCTCGTTGACCAGTGAGTGAAAGGTTTTGGAAAAAGTCCATCGCTTCGCTGATACTCATCTCAACGATTTCTGGCAGGGGAGTATCATTTAAGAATACATTACGCGCTTCAACTCTTAAGCGAGTGCCATGACAGCTTGAGCATGACTTGGTGGAGATGTATTTCGCGAGATCTTCACGAACCGAGTTGGATTCAGTATCGCGATATCGGCGCTCAAGTGTATTGAGTATGCCTTCAAAAGGATGGCGTTTTACTCGAATATCGCCTCGATCGTTGATGTACTTAAACTCGACTTCAGTGCGACCGGAACCTGACAAAATAATATCGCGAGTTTTCTTTGGCAGGCTTTTAAATGGAGCAAAGAGATCAAAGCCAAAGTGTTCTGCGAGAGAGTTCAGCATTTGGAAGTAGTAATAGTTTTTCTGATCCCAACCTTTTATCGCACCTTCGGCAATACTTAAGCTGTCATCTAAGATCACCCTGCTAGGATCAAAATATTGTTGTACGCCTAATCCGTCACAAGTCGCACATGCCCCTGCGGGGTTATTAAAAGAGAATAAGCGGGGTTCAAGCTCTTGCATGCTATAACCGCATTGAGAGCAGGCAAAGTTAGCAGAGAAAACAATATCTTCTTGAGTATCGTCATCCATCCAAGACACGGCAACAATACCGCCAGAAAGCTCCAATGCTGTTTCGAAAGATTCCGCTAAACGTTGCTTAAGATCATCACGAACTTTAAAGCGATCAACGACCACTTCAATGGTGTGCTTTTTATGGAGCTCCAGCGTTGGAGGATCGGTAAGATCACAAGTTTCACCATCGATACGAGCACGAATAAATCCTTGAGCAGCTAAGTTTTCCAATGTTTTTACATGCTCGCCTTTTCGCTCCTTTATGATAGGTGCAAGCAGCATCATTTTTGAACCTGATGGAAGCTCCAATACTTTGTCGACCATTTGACTGATGGTCTGTGCCGCTAGTGGTGTTTTATGTTCAGGGCAGCGAGGCTCACCCACACGAGCGTATAGAAGACGTAAGTAATCATAAACTTCGGTAATGGTACCGACAGTTGAACGAGGATTATGGCTGGTGGATTTTTGCTCGATAGAGATGGCTGGAGATAAACCCTCAATATGATCGACATCCGGCTTCTCCATCAAAGAGAGAAACTGGCGAGCATACGCAGACAAAGATTCTACATAGCGCCGCTGGCCTTCCGCATACAAGGTATCAAAAGCGAGTGACGATTTACCCGATCCTGATAACCCAGTAATTACGATTAACTTATCTCGCGGAATAGTAAGATTAATATCTTTAAGGTTATGAGTGCGGGCGCCTCGAATTTCAATTTTGTCCATCTTGAATGCTCATGTAATACCAAGTGAAGCAAGTATTACATAGTGTGAGATTTGTGCAAAGTTTTACTGGATAAAAAAACAGTATCTAAAAACAAATAATGCGGCATAAAAGCCGCATTATTTAGAATCAAATGGAGAGGTTAATCTTCTTTTTTCGTCGAGTGTTTATCCAGCTCTACTTTTTGAATGTCTTTCTTATATTGATGTTCAAAACAGTAGTTGGTTGCTTCAATATAGCCTTCTACACTACCGCAATCAAATCGTTTACCTTTGAATTTGTAGGCAAGTACGCATCCAGCTTTCGCTTGCTTAAGTAGAGCGTCGGTGATTTGAATTTCGCCGCCTTTACCTGGTTCGGTTTGCTCAATCAATTCGAAAATATCTGGAGTTAAGATGTAGCGGCCAATAATTGCTAGGTTGCTTGGTGCGGTGCCTTGTTCTGGTTTTTCAACCATATCATCAACACGGAAAAGATCATCTTTGATCATTTCACCTGAGATCACACCATACTTGTGTGTTTCATCTTCTGGCACTTCTTGGACGGCAACGATAGAGCAACGGAACTGCTTATATAGCGCAACCATTTGAGCTAGAACACCTTGATCTTCATTTACACATAGATCATCAGCAAGCACGACAGCAAAAGGTTCATCGCCGACTAACTCACGGCCAGTCAGGATCGCATGACCTAAGCCTTTCATTTCACGCTGACGGATGTAAGTGAAGTTTGCAGATTCGATCGTCTCACGAATATTAATTAACAGCTCTTCTTTGTTAGTGCCGCTAATCTGATGCTCTAATTCATAGTTTTTATCAAAGTGATCCATGATCGAGTGCTTGCCACGTCCTGTAACAATACACATCCCCGTCATTCCTGCTTGTATTGCTTCTTCAACGCCATACTCAATGAGTGGTTTATTGACCACTGGCATCATCTCTTTAGGCATTGATTTTGTTGCAGGTAAAAAACGAGTGCCGTAACCCGCTGCCGGAAATAGGCATTTCTTGATCATGGTAAAACCCTTTATCTGTAAGATTATATATTTTGGCCAACTGTAGCATGAATTGATATCTGAAATATGACGCTATCTAGAATTTGCTAACTCATAAGTGAGAATCTTTAGCATGATAAAAGATTTTGGTTGGCCCAGGCTATAGCTTGGACTCTATTTCTAACCGAGAGCTTTTTAAATATTTGATAAACGTGTGACTTTACGGTGTATTCACTAATAAAAAGGTCATCTGCAATTTGAGTATTTGATGAACCAGACTGTAAGCAACGTAGAATTTGAAGCTCTCTTAACGTTAGATCGACAGAGACTGGAGTGGTGTGAGAATGAACCATATGGCGATAGTAGTGTAGAAGTTGACTGCTCACTTTTCTTGGTAACCAATTTTGACCATTGATAATTTCGCCAAGACCTTGGGCTATTATTTTAGGATCATCATTTTTATAGAATACGCCCTTAAGGCTGCCAAAAGTGAGCAGCTCATCGGTCGTTAAGCGTTTCTCAACATTAATCAAAATAGTTTCGAAATTCTTGTTGGTTAATGGTAAACCCTGAACTTGTTGGGTAATTTGACGATGGGTTTGATAATCCAATAATAGAATCTTATGTTTATGGCTTTGAAAAGCTTCCATAAGCTCAATGGGGGAGATTCGTGGGATCGTCAACCTCAACTTCTGTGCTATGAGGTCAACATCTGGATGAATAAGTGTTGGCTCAAGGCATAGGAAGTAGATCGTTCTGGTGTAGCTGGTATTTTTCATAGGGAGCCTCCTGTTGACTTGTTTAAACAGTGGCACTTTTGATTTATGTGTTCTATTGCTTATATTCTGGTTTGCGTTAGGCTTCAAATTGATAAGTAACTAAGCGATTTGTTAGCAGGCAAAAAAGTAAGATTGCTCCGAAACTCAGCGACTTGATGGCGGCAAAATCAAATCAAACCGGGAAGTTTAAGCTTTGAGATTTGTCCTAGGGGTAAAGCGTGTTATTCTTGTGGGCTGAATTTTTAATACGTATGAATCTAGACGGAGCAAAACATGGCCAGCCGTGGAGTAAACAAAGTAATCTTAGTGGGCAACCTAGGTAATGACCCTGAAATTCGTTATATGCCAAATGGTAGTGCAGTAGCGAATATCACCATTGCAACGTCTGAATCATGGCGTGATAAAGCAACAGGCGAGCCGCGTGAAAAAACAGAATGGCACCGTGTTGCATTATTTGGAAAGCTTGCGGAAGTAGCAGGTGAGTACTTACGTAAAGGCTCACAGGTTTACATTGAAGGTCAATTACAGACTCGTAAATGGCAAGATCAAAGTGGACAAGACCGCTACACAACAGAAGTGGTTGTACAGGGCTTTAACGGCGTAATGCAAATGCTTGGTGGCCGTGGTCAAGGTGGCGCTCCTGCACAAGGTGGTCAGCAACAACAAGGTGGATGGGGACAGCCTCAGCAACCTCAACAACAGGCACCGCAGCAGCAAGCTCCACAAGCACAACAGCAACGTGCACCGCAGCAAGCGCCACAACAAGCTCAGCCTCAGTACAATGAGCCACCAATGGATTTCGATGACGACATTCCGTTCTAAACAGAACGGACGCTAAATCGTATTAGATAAAGTGGGTTCACCTGCATTTATGAAATAAAAAACCGCGCATGTCGCGGTTTTTTTCAT
This sequence comes from Vibrio sp. 03-59-1, assembly GCF_013114135.1. Taxonomy (NCBI): domain Bacteria; kingdom Pseudomonadati; phylum Pseudomonadota; class Gammaproteobacteria; order Vibrionales; family Vibrionaceae; genus Vibrio; species Vibrio sp. 03-59-1. The sequence goes on along the minus strand of NZ_VTYA01000005.1, from coordinate 259,627 downwards.
TTTCTAGAGAGTTAGCGAATTCTGTTTCTAATTCATCGTTTACAATATTATTAAGATAATTATTTGTGTGGATTGATAATAAGTGAATAAAACAGGGATTCTGTATTCATGAGGTATACCCCTACTCTCAAGTTAAGTACTCGCTTAGTTGCTTTTGTGACGGTCATTGTGATCAGCGCAATGTTCATCCTGTTTATTGGTGGCACATTATCATTTAAACGTATTGGTCAAGATTATCTTAATCACTACCTTGAAGGTATTGTTGAGGTTGTAGATAAAGAGATGGAATCACCCGATGCTGCATATTCAATGCAGGGGTGGATGCCCAAAATGTTACAAGCATCTAATATTGTCGAGATGCAACTCTCCTCTTCTGCTGGTGTTGTTTACCGCTTTCGGGATACCTCCCCACAAGTCGCCGCCGATCGCCTCCATGAGCGTACATTTCAGTTGAAACGAAGCCCCGGTTATAGCATTACCTTTAAAGCGCTTCCTCCGTATCTTGGTCATAGTTATTCATTTGAAGCGATGTGGTCGATTACCTTAGCGGTGGGATTAGTTATATTTTGTCTGATCCGTGGCGTTCATTGGCTGAAAGCGCAGTTAGTAGGATCTGAGTTATTAGAAGAGAGAGGGCGAATGATCCTTGCCGGTCGTGTGGAAGAGCACGCAAAAGGTGACCATAAAGAGTGGCCTTATACTGCAAGCGAAGCTCTGGATGTTTTAATTGAAGAGTTACAAGATGCTCGGCAAGAGCGCAGTCGTTTTGATACCTTTATTCGAACTCAAACCTTCTTAGACAAACTGACTGGAACGGCAAATAGAGTACTTTTTGACAGTAAGTTAGAATCAGCACTGCACGAGAGTGGCGCTCGTGGCGGGGTGCTACTCATTCGCATCGAGGAGTGGGAGCAGGTACTTGAAGAGAACGAAAAAGAGGTATGTGATAATTTTATTATTGACGTCGGTAACGTACTTTCAAATATTGTCCAGCGTTTCCCTGATGTTATATTTTCTCGTTATTACGATGCTGATTTTGCCATATTAATTCCGCAAAAAGGTCTGAAAGAGATCTCCGTTGTCGCATCGCAGTGTATTCGTCAGCTAGAAAAAATCACACCACCAGAGCCATTAGAAACTGAAAACTGGTGTCATATTGGCGTGTCTATGTACATCGACGGTGAGCGACATAGCCAGATTATGGATGAAGCGGAAACCGCATTAAAAGGCGCTCAACTGCAACGAATTAATAACTGGAGTCGATTTAAAAAGCAAACTCAAGTTGAAGAAGAGAGAGGAAGTGTTCGTTGGAGAACCTTGTTTGACAAAGCTTTGTTACCTGAAAATCTTCATTTATTTAAGCAAGCTTGCTTCTTAAAATCAGATTCAGGTAAACAGGAGTTGCTGCATCATGAAATTTACTCCCGTATCACCGATCCTGAAAAAGGGATAATTAAGACCTCTCGTTTTATTGCTGCAATCGAATTAGTGGGCTATGAACAGCAAATGGATCAAGCAGTTATTACCTCAATAGTCAATTTTTTGAAAGCGTCAAAGGACCCAGTATGCTACTCTATTAACCTGAATGTAGTTCCATTTTCAAATAAACAGTATTTCAAGTGGTTTAGATATGAGCTATTACAACTCCCGACAGAGTTACGAAGTTCATTGAGTTTTGAGTTTGCTGAAGGTCGGCTTGTAAAGCATTTAGATTATATGCGACCAGTTGTTAAAATGTTATCTGGTTTAGGGTGTAAAATCATCGTCGGCCAAGCGGGTCGAACGATTGTGAGCACTCATTATATTAAAGATCTCAATGTCGATTACCTTAAACTACATCGAAGCCTCATCAAGAAAATAGATCAAAGACATGAAAACCAACTCTTCGTTAGAAGTATGATTGGCGCTTGTGCTGACACCAATGCTCAAGTTATTGCCGTTGGCGTCGAAAATAAACAAGAGTGGCAAACATTAGGTGAGCTAGGTGTGCATGGATTACAAGGACGCTATGTTGGTGTTGAAGAGTCTTTAATGCCCGCTAAAAGCGTTAAAAATGACACGACAGTTAAACCTGGTAGACGAAATCGTTGGCGACAGAAGTAACAGTATTCGATATGAAATTAAAGTCCTTATTAGAAAAATTTAGACCTGCTGCAGTTAATGAAAATCAGCTCTTTGCTGTCATTCAACCTGATGCAATTTATTTCTCAGCAGGCTCAAGCTCTGCCGCATCAGCGATCATCCCAATTGAAGGTTCAAATTGGGAAGGGGCATTTGAAAAAGCGCTTAAGCAAGTTGAGTTATCTGATGCCCCATTAAATGTGGTACTTAATGCGAATCACTATCAAACCTATCAAATAGAAAAACCAGAACTTCCTAAAGAAGAGTGGCCTGTTGCACTGCCATTTTTATTGAAAGAGCTTATCACTGAGCGAGTTACAGATATTGTAACGGATGCCATTGCTCTACCGACTGGCAACAAAGTGCAAGCTTATGTGTTGTCTAAAAAGTTACTGGACCGCTTGCTTGCATTGATTAACGCAGCAGGAGGAACGCTCAATGCGGTACTCCCTGAAGATGAATTATGGGGACACTCTGCGGGTGAGCTAGAAAACTTCATGCTTTTGCAGCGAAGTAAAAAAGGCAACTTTAAGATAGGTGCTTTTGTTAATCAGACGGTCTGTTTCCAGCGAACGATTCGAAGTGTGGCTCCGACATTAACGGGAGCGGCTTCTAGTTCTCTTCAGCTTGACGGTTTAGCTTTAGAGTTACAGCGTTCGATTGACTACTTGTCATCACAGCTGAAAGGTACTCAGCTCCATCAGTTAAAAGTATGTTGTGATGATGAAGATGAGGAGGAGCTTGCTCGAGAGCTTAACGATCGCTTAAGTGCTAAGGTTTCTCGCCTTATTGAGGGAGAGCAAGAGCTATCTGGCCACATCATTGAGCGCATTGCAACTCAGCTAAAAGGGTTCTCTGTAAACCTTTATCCAACTCACCTCAAGCCGAAAAAAGAGTATTTCAGCCTTGCTAACGTTGTCGGAACTTGGTGTGTTATCTCCGCTATTATGCTTGGAACATATGGCTACTATCGCTATGAAATCTCAACGTTGGAAGTTGAACTCGCTCAACAGCAGCAGCAAGCCGCGCAACTCAATAAACAAACCACTGAGCTTAAGAAAAAGCTTGAGCGTCATGTGCCCACACCCGAAAAAATCGCGGCTATTAATCGTTTAAAAGCTGAAATTTCTGCGAAACAAAGTTCTCTATCTGCGGTTGGAGAGTATGACCAATCGCAACAAGTAGGATACTCAGGAGTGATGAGCGCACTGGCAACATTAGGTCGCCGAGATATATCACTAAGTCATATTACCATTAATGCTAACACCCTAGATTTAAAAGGTGTCGCGAGAAATGCCAGCGTGATTCCAAACTGGATCAGTCAGTTCAAACATGAATTGAATTTGGTTGGACGTACCTTTGATAAACTTAAAATTGGTAGAAACGAACAAGATATTGTGACATTTGAATTGCATACTCGTGGAGGCACTAAATAGTGAAGCAACAATGGCTACTCCTAAACGATAAATTCATGGCGTTAAGCTCGCGTGAAAAGTGGTTGATTTTACTGTGTGGCGCGGTGGGTTTCTTCTTTGTGTTTCTGACTTTTCTAGTGGAACCTAGCCTCCAAGATTATAATAATTCAAAAAATCAGCTACGCCAGATAAAGCAAAACAATCAACTTGCTGAGAGTGAGTTAATGGTTTTAACCGCGAAATTAAGTAAAGATCCGGATCAAGAGATTGATAAAGAATATCAAAGCTTAATTGTTCAAAGTCAGGAGCTCTCTCTTCAATTATCTGAAATTATAGAAAGCTTAGTTGCGCCAACCCAAATGTCTCATTTATTGGAAAGTGTTTTAGTGAGTGGTAAAGATCTTAAGCTAATCTCGCTGGAATCACTAAATGCAGAACCAATTGTCAAAAATAACGATCAAAGTGAAGGCCATTACTCTGGCTACTTTGTACATCCTGTTCGGATAGAACTGACAGGAAACTATTTTGCGATAGAAAAGTATCTAAATGCTCTAGAAAACTTACCCGTAAAATATTACTGGAGACACTTTAACTACTCTGTAGAGAAGTACCCAGAAGCTCGTTTGATCTTAGAAGTTTACACATTGGGGACTAGGCAGGAGTTTATCGGTGGTTAAATCTATCATTGTATGTCTTATGGGCATTTCATTATCTGCTTTTGCTGCTCAAGATCCAACGGCTCCACTTGGTTGGATGGCACCAGCAGATAAGGTTGTTAAGAAAAAGAGGGTGCTCACATATCGTTTACCGACACTTCAAAGTATTGTGTGTAAAGATGAGGCTCCATGCTATGCCATCCTTAATGATCAAGTGGTCACTCAAGGAAATACAATTCGTGGTTACCGAGTGAAGCAGGTAAATGCAGAAGATGTCACTCTTCAACGTGGTAGCAAAACTTGGAAGTTAGAACTTTTCTCTCTAAATATTAAGCACTAAATATGAATCAGAACAAAAAAGGTTTGAGTGAGAATATGCGAAAAATCGTATTAGGAATTGTAGTGGCATCATTGGCTGGCTGTTCAATGGGGCATAGAGATCCTGTTGAAGTGAAACAAGCGCTGAATGAAGCGATTAATGAATCCAATAGTCGCAATTTGGAAGAGTTGCCTGATTCTGTTCAAGATGACCTCATGCCTGATCTGAATAACTCAGCGTTAGCGATTGGCGGACCAGTAAAACGTTTCCGAATTCAAGCTGATAATGTTGATGCCAAGGCCTTTTTTACTAGTTTAGTTAAGGGTACAGAGTTTAGTGCTGCTATTCACCCTAGCGTTAATGGCCGAATTACGGTAAACCTGACCGATGTCACACTGGATGAAGTGTTAAACGTTGTTCGCGATATGTATGGCTATGATGTTGAAAAGCAAGGCAAGGTACTTCAAGTATTTCCTGCTGGCCTGCGTTCAGTGACGATCCCTGTGGATTACTTGCAAATGAAACGTGCGGGTAGTTCATTAACTTCAATAAAAACAGGTTCAATTACTGAGAATGGCTCAAGTTCTTCTGGCAGTTCTTCTGATTCATCAAGCTCAGATTCATCAAGTTCAAGCTCAACAACAAGTGGTGGAACTGAAATTGAAACCACAAGTGAAAGCGATTTTTGGCCTCAGCTGGAAAAAGCCGTAGCTCAATTAATCGGTTCAGGTGACGGGCAAAGCGTGGTTGTTACACCGCAAGCCAGTGTGATCACCGTTCGCGCTTACCCTGATGAAATTCGTGAAGTGAGACAGTTCCTAAATATTTCACAACAGCGTTTGCACCGTCAGGTTATTCTGGAAACTAAAGTTCTAGAAGTCACGTTAAGTGATGGATATCAGCAAGGTATCAACTGGAATAAGATGTTCTCTTCAAACGGGACAAATTACAGTATTGGTACCGGAACGATTACTAAGAATGCGGCCGGTTCAATTGTTCCTGGTGCTTTACCTGGTTTAGATTCTATTGGTTCTTTGTTAGGTGGGCAGTCAAACATTGTCGTTTCTAGCGGTAGCTTCGAAGCTGTATTGAGCTTTATGGACACTCAGGGTGATTTGAATGTGCTTTCTAGCCCGCGAGTCACGGCGGCTAATAATCAAAAAGCGGTGATTAAAGTCGGTACCGATCAATACTATGTGACCGAACTTTCGAGTAATGCGGGCAGTGGTGAGAACTCTCAGGCAGTACCTGAAGTCACGTTGACGCCATTCTTTTCTGGCATATCTTTAGATGTAACGCCGCAGATTGATGATAAAGGCAATGTGCTACTGCATGTACACCCCGCGGTTATAGATGTGGAAGAGGAAAATAAAGTGCTTAACCTCGGTGGCGACTTTAACGATATTCTTCTGCCGCTAGCAAAAAGTTCAATTCGTGAGTCAGATTCAGTGATCCGTGCTCGTGATGGTGATGTTGTGGTTATCGGCGGTTTAATGAAATCAGCCACTGTCGATCAAGTCTCGCAAGTTCCATTCTTAGGTGATATTCCAGCTCTTGGTCACCTATTTCGCAACACATCAAAAATTTCTAGAAAAACAGAGTTAGTGATCTTATTGAAACCGACAGTCGTCGGTGTTAATTCTTGGCAGAAAGAGCTAGAGCGTTCACGCGATTTACTTCAAGAATGGTTCCCTGACGAAGAATAACCCCTGTGTGGAGATATCATGTATCAGGCGCACTTTGGTTTTAGTTGTCAGCCATTTAGCCTAACCCCAAATACTGACCTGTTTTATGGTTTAGCACCTCACTATGAGGCGATTCAAACTGTAATATCGGCAGTCCAGATGGGGGAAGGTGTCATTAAGGTGACAGGTGAAGTCGGAACGGGAAAAACCATGGTTTGCCGCATGCTAGTCAATCATTTGCAAGAGCATGTGGCATTAATTTATTTACCTAATCCTATTCTGACTGGTAGTGAATTGCGTCAAGCGGTCGCAAAAGAGTTAGGGCTAGAGAAAGTGCCTGATGCCACTATCGTTGATGAAATCCAAACTAAATTGATAGATATTCACTCCAGCGGTCGTCGCGCGGTTGCGATTATAGATGAAGCTCAAGCACTGACTGATGAAACTCTTGAAACATTACGTTTGTTTGGCAATTTAGAAACCGAACAGAAAAAGCTACTGCAGTTGATCTTACTTGGACAACCTGAATTCGATGACCGATTATCTCAACATCACCTGAGGCAGTTTAGGCAACGAATTTCATTCAGTGCAAAACTTCGACCTCTTTCGCTTGATGAAACGGTCGCTTATATCGATCATCGTTTAGAAAAGTCATCAGGCAGTACATCGCTATTTAGCTTAAATCAAAAAAAAGCGGTTTGGCACTCTACTGGTGGTATTCCAAGATTAATTAATCAAATCTGCCATAAAGCGCTCATCTTGGCTTGTTGTGATCAAAGTAGTTCAACACAGAACCACCACCTATTTTCGGCGATGCATGACACCTTCGATGTGCTTAAGCCTAAGTTTAAAAACCCATTGATTTGGGGCTGGAGTAAATCATGAGTGCAATGAACAATGCGCTGTCAGAGTTAGCGAATAAAGACCAATCACTATCGGCTCCTATTGAGAAGGCTCAAGTCAATAAAGTGAAGTCGAGATCTCCTATTGTTTGGGTTGCGTTAGGCTTCTCTCTAAGCTTAGCGGTCGGTGGATGGGCGGTATCTCAGCAATCCGATATGATTGTGACTTCCGAAAATACGGTTAATCTGCGTGACGACTCTAAATCAGGGAAAGAGAGTGATATTCGCACATTAGCTGAAAAAAAAGTGGCTGATAAAAAAGAGTCTGATTTCACGCCTGTGACGCCAGAAAAAACGATTCAAGCTGTGACCATTTTCGAACCCGTCAATGACGAGAAAAAGAAATCGGTGAGCGTTTCATCTCAAAAGCCTATTCATGTCGCAAAAATTAATCAGCCTCAATCAGTAGAGAGTCAGTCGGCAAAGGTTCAGCTGGTAAATAGCCAAATAGCTGAGCGTAAGTCATCTCAACCGACTCGTGCTGTTAAAGCTAATGAGTCAACGAAAGAAACCAATGTGAAAACCGCCCCAACATCGGCAATGGTAGTGGAGCAAGTTGAGCTTACTCCTGAAGCTTTGGCTCAAAATGCGCTGAGTCGTGCTAAAAAATCGCTAGACAGTAACGATATGAATGGGGCTTTGAGTAACTATTCCGAAGTATTGCGCTATACGCCAAAAAATGAAGTTGCTCGTCAAAAATTAGCGGCCCTATATTACGGTAAAGGTGATGCGCGTAAAGCGTATGATATACTTCAGTATGGAATAAAATTGTCACCGGATAGTGAAGATCTACGTCTAGGGCTGAGTAAGTTGCTGATTAAAGAGAAACAGCCTGACGTGGCATTAAGCCCGCTGATTCATTTACCACCAAACCCTAGTATTCGCTATCTTGCAATGCGCGCAGCGTTAGGGCAAAAGTCTAAGCAAAGTGAAGTTACTTTAGAAAGCTATCAACAGCTTGTCGGCCTTGACCCTGAAAATGGTCGCTGGTGGTTAGGCTTGGCGATTCAACAAGAACGCAATATGGATTTTGACTCAGCGTTTAATTCATATCAACAAGCATTATCTCTTATTGGAATTTCAAAACAGTCTCAAAATTTTGTTCGTGATCGCATGAAAGTTCTGCGCACAATACAGGAGTCAACAAGTGCAAATTAAGTTAAGAAAAAGACTCGGTGACTTACTCGTTGAAGAGGGGATCATTACCGAGCAACAAGTTGAGCAAGCTCTGTCAGCGCAGCGAAGCACAGGTCAAAAGCTGGGTGATACATTAATCGAACTTGGTTTCTTATCTGAACAGCAGATGTTGATGTTCCTATCGCAGCAGCTTGATTTACCGCTCATTGATTTGAGTCGAGCCGCGGTTGATATTGATGCAGTTCAATTACTACCAGAAGTGCATGCTCGACGATTACGTGCACTTGTTATTGGCCGAAACCAAGATACTTTACGGATTGCGATGAGTGATCCTGCGGATTTGTTTGCCCAAGAATCACTATTAGACCAACTTGGTCAGTATGGGCTGGAATTTGTCATAGCACCTGAAAGGCAGTTAGTTGAAGGCTTTGATCGCTACTATCGCCGAACAAAAGATATCGCATCCTTTGCCGAACAACTTCAAGCTGAGCACCAAGTTAATGAAGCCTTTGATTTTGATATCGGAGATGAAGACAGTGATGAAGTTACGGTTGTTAAACTGATTAACTCGCTGTTTGAAGATGCGATTCAAGTTGGAGCGTCAGATATACACATTGAGCCAGACTCTAACGTACTGCGCCTGCGTCAACGTATTGATGGTGTGCTCCATGAAACTTTATTAAATGAAGTGAATATCGCATCAGCGTTGGTGCTTCGTTTAAAACTGATGGCGAACTTAGATATTTCGGAGAAACGATTACCACAAGATGGCCGTTTTAATATCCGAGTGAAAGGCCAATCGGTAGATATCCGTATGTCGACGATGCCCGTTCAGTATGGTGAATCAGTGGTAATGCGTTTGCTTAACCAAACCTCTGGTTTACGTAAGTTAGAGGAGTCTGGTTTACCGGCCGATCTTCTTGCTCGTTTGCGGGATCAACTGCGTCGGCCACATGGCATGATTTTAGTAACAGGCCCGACGGGTTCAGGTAAAACGACAACGTTATATGGCGCACTGTCTGAGCTGAATGTTCCAGGCAAGAAAATCATTACAGCCGAAGATCCGGTTGAATATCGTCTTCCGAGGATCAACCAAGTTCAAGTGAACAGTAAGATCAATTTGAACTTCTCTACCGTACTTCGAACTTTTTTACGTCAAGATCCCGATATCATTCTAATTGGTGAGATGCGTGACCACGAGACGGTTGAAATTGGTCTGAGAGCAGCCTTAACCGGTCACTTAGTGCTGAGTACGCTCCATACCAATGATGCGATTGATAGCGCCTTACGTATGATGGATATGGGAGCTCCGGGTTACCTTGTTGCCAGTGCGGTTCGTGCTGTTGTTGCACAACGTTTGATCAGAAAAGTGTGCCCAGACTGCAAAGTAGACGACCAAATTGATGAGGCAAGAAAACAGTGGCTCAGCGTCCGTTTTCCTAACCAAGTTCATCAGACGTTTACTAAAGGTCGTGGCTGTCAAAACTGTAACCTGACAGGCTACCGTGGTCGTATTGGTGTTTTTGAAATGCTTGAGTTAGAGCAACATATGATGGATAGCTTACGCTCAAGCGATGCGGTTGCTTTCTCTAAAGCGGCACGAGCTTCTAAAAACTATAAACCTTTACTCGCCTCTGCAATGGAGTTGGCGATAGAAGGTACAGTCAGCCTTGATGAAGTCATGAACCTTGGTGAAGGTGACGCATCAGGTATGGCTGATGCTATCTTGATTTAGGAAAAAATATGGCTACATATCGTTATCAAGGTCGAAACTTAGATGGGAGTAAAGCCTCAGGTAAAGTTGACGCATCAACAGAAGAGCTTGCGGCGGATGTTTTGATGAATAAAGGGGTCATCCCTACATCGATCCAACCAGCTAAAGAGGGGGGCGGCTCCCTTAATGTTGATCTCTCTGTGCTTATGGGAAAGCCGGTTCCATTAGAAGTTTTAGTGATCTTTTGTCGTCAGCTGTATAGCTTAACCAAAGCAGGGGTTCCACTCCTACGTTCCATGAAGGGACTAAGCCAAAACTGTTCCAATAAACAGTTACAAGATGCGCTTGAAGAGGTGACCGCAGAACTGACCAATGGGCGTGGTTTATCGGCTTCAATGCAGATGCACCCGAAAGTGTTTAGTTCACTGTTTGTCTCTATGGTTAACGTTGGTGAGAACACCGGTCGTTTAGACCAAGCTTTGCTTCAACTTGCGGGCTATTACGAGCAAGAAGTAGAGACTCGGAAAAGAATTAAAACAGCGATGCGTTATCCTACGTTTGTTATCAGCTTCATTATGGTGGCGCTGTTTATATTGAACGTGAAAGTGATCCCACAATTTACCAGCATGTTCAGTAAATTCGGTGTTGAACTGCCTTTGCCGACGCGAATTCTTATCGGCATGTCCGACTTTTTTGTGAACTATTGGGGGGCGATGATTGGTCTGCTGCTTGGAATGATCTTTGCTTTTAAAACTTGGGTGAATACCGATAGTGGCCGAGAGCGATGGGACAAAATGCGCTTAAAAACCCCTGTCGTTGGTGGTGTGATTAATCGGGCACAACTGTCTCGTTTTTCACGTACCTTCGCCTTGATGTTGCAAGCAGGTGTGCCTCTAAACCAATCTTTAGCCTTAGCGGCAGAAGCCTTGGGTAATCGATATTTAGAGCTAAGAATTCTAGAAATGAAAGCGGCAATTGAAGCGGGTAGTACTATCTCTTCGACAGCCATTAATTCCGGGATTTTTACACCACTGGTTATTCAAATGGTGAGCGTAGGCGAAGAAACGGGTCGTATTGATGAGCTATTGTTAGAAGTAGCAGATTTTTATGATCGCGAAGTTGATTATGATTTAAAAACATTAACCGCCAGAATCGAACCCATTCTCTTAGTGGTTGTTGCTGGCATGGTGTTAGTGCTTGCTCTTGGTATCTTCCTGCCAATGTGGGGAATGCTTGACGTGGTGAAAGGTTAGCATGACCAATAATGAACAACGGTCTCGATTTGTGATTTGGCTACTGGCCATTATCATTATCGTGATGAGTTTTTTGATTGCTTGGAAGCCTGTAGAAGAAGAAGCAGAAAATACCGCTCTATTTTTGGCAAGTAAACGAATACTCGAAAGGGCGAATTATTATAAACAAGAGTGGCTACTAAAAGGGCAACTCGAAAAGTTAACCATTAATCGTCATGAGCTTACGTTTAGCGAGTCTGGTTGGGCATTGCCTATTCAGAATGGAAAACTTGATTGTGCTTATTGGTTAGACTTGCTTTATCCGGAACAACAATTGCTTGGGATAGATGACGCAGAAAGTAATATTTATAAAGAACAGAATGGTTACCGCTGCCAATATCGCTATGTGAGTAACATGAGTATTATCCTACAGCTAAAAAATGAACGCTTTAGTGTGAATGTCGAATTTTTGTCATTATGATTTTTTGACTCCAAGCCGATGTTCATCCTTAATTGAACGATGTATAATATGCAATACCGATAACAGAAGTGAGTTAAAAATGTACAAGAAACAGATGGGTTTCTCTTTAGTTGAATTAGTGGTTGTTATTGTTGTTGTCGGTCTGCTAGCAGCCGCAGCTTTACCTCGTTTTCTCGATGTGACAGATGAAGCAAAAAAAGCCAGCATTGAGGGCATTGCGGGCGGCTTTGCCACTGGTGTCCTTTCTGCTCGTGCGCAATGGGAAGCGGAAGCTCGCCCATCTGCAACCATTGGCAATGAACGCTATAATACTGTCGATTATGACGGCGTTGATTTTTGGCTAACACGTTCAAAAAGCAACAGCGGAGTGAGTACGGATTTTCGTGATGGTTACCCTTATGGCATCAACACGGATTCTAGTTCTTACCCAACAAGTGTGGATGATCAAGCGTGTGTCGATTTAATGGAAAACCTTTTGCAGAATCCGCCAAAGGTAGCGACATCAAGCACAGCGGCTAGTAATTCAAACAATAAATACTCAGCAAAAGCTGACAATACGAATTCGACGTGCACTTACACCCAATTAGAGGGTAGTACAGCGCACAATTTTATGTATGAAATTAAAACTGGTCGTGTGACCGTAACTTTGCAGTAGCCCTGCGATATTAACCAACATAGAGAGAAGTAACTATGAAAAAACAAGGCGGTTTCACCCTAATTGAATTAGTGGTTGTAATTGTAATTCTAGGCATTTTAGCGGTAACCGCTGCGCCACGTTTCTTGAACCTACAAGATGATGCTCGTGATGCGACACTTGACGGTTTGCGTGGTGCTGTTTCCGGAGCTATGGGGATTTCATATGGTAAAGCGGCTATAAAAGGGATTGAAACTTTAGAAGTTGATGAGGCCGATTTACCAGCATCATCTGTTGATAGTATTGTGTATTCTTTTGGGTATCCAACGGCAGCTGAAGATGGAATTTTATCTACAATAGATATCTCTGATGAATTTACAGTTTTAGATAGTACTGAAGATGACAAAACTGATCATACCAATGCAACGATTGATATTGGCATTACAAATTATACAGAACGATGTGTTCGCTACGCGGCAGCTACAGGAACGGATACTCCTGCGACCGTAACTATTGTCTCAGGTGCTGGGAACTGTGGAGTATAATTAGTCTTTGACTTATCGAAAGAGACCAGCTTCGGCTGGTCTTTTTTTTTGCCCCTCAAAATTCGAAACAAAGTGCTGTATAGCGCTCACATCGTTATCGCTTTCCTATATACTAGTCAGTAGGTTACTTCAAAAGGCTGAGTTATGCGTGGGAATCGATTGGGGTTTACATTGATTGAACTTATCGTGGTGATTATTCTGATCGGGATAGTTTCCTCTTATGCCGCCAGTCGTTATGTCGGGGTCGGTAGCTTTTCTACTTATGCTGCGCAAGAACAGATTATCTCGGTTATTCGCCAAATACAACTTACGCGTATGCAAGCGAACAATAAAGATCTCTATGGAGAGCTCGATAAACGTTGTAACGACGTCCCTCCCCCAAATAAAAACCTAAAAGACTTATGTCTACGTAGTCAACTGACGATACAGTCAGCAACCGCTAAGGCTCCAGCTTGTGTTGGCAGTTCATCTGGCTGTAGTGCTAGCGGTGATACTCGCAGCGACAGTGTACGCAGTGACGAGCTGACTTATACTACCGTTCCTAATGTTGATTTGATTCGATTCGATCTACTCGGTAACCCTACCGGAGCGGCCAGCAATGGCATCACCATTAATATTACGGCGAATGGTCAGAGCACTTCTGTTTGTATTAACCGTATCGGTTATGTAGGACGAGGTACGTGTTCATGAGTTTATTATTGAAGAACCAGCAACGCGGTATGACGCTTATTGAAAGCATTATAGCAATTGTGATCCTTGGCATTGCAATGGTGAGTTTAACTAGCCTGTTATTTCCCAATATTCGTGATTCAGCTGCCCCTCACTACCAAACTCGTGCGATTGCATTAGGGCAAAGTTTTATGAGCCAAATTCTCGCTCGTGGATTTGATGAAAACAGCGATTATGACGGTGGAATTGTTCGATGCGGTGAAAATGGAACGACATGCTCAACAGATTTAAAAGCGGAAGAGTTGAATATAGATGATTTCAACGATGTCGATGACTATATCGGCTGTTGGTATACCCAATCCTCTAAAAGTTATTGTGATGATAATTATGACGCAAAATATGTAAGGGCACTGTCTGATGTATTAGGCGCAAATATAGAAGAAGATTTCCCTAATTTTCGCGTTGAAGTCGATGTCTTCTATGACGCCAATATGGATGGTAACAACGATGGCGGCATTGGTGTTTTAAAACGAATCGAGATATCCGTGACTGCTGGGCAGTATGGCAGTTATCCACTCGTTGCCTATAAGGGGAACTACTGATGAAAAATCGTGGTTTTACTCTTATTGAAATGGTATTGACGATGGTGGTCGGTGGGATCATTGTACTTGGCATTGCTGGCTTTGTTGAGTTAGGTACCAAAGGTTATGCCGACTCGATTGATCGCCAAAGAATGCAAACTCAGGCTCAGTTTGTGATTGAAAAGCTTTCTCGAGAATTTCGTCATGCAGTGCCAAACTCGTTTGAAGTACCTACAACGATTGCTGATCTAAAATGCCTCTCTTTTTACCCGATTAAGTATTCCGGTTTTTATGTGAAGAAAAGTGGAAATATTGACATTTTAATTGCAAATGAAAACAGTGTTCAGAGTGTTGGAGTGTTAGGTGAAGGATTGCGCTTGGTCATAAACCCAACTCGCAATGATGATTTAAAGCTTGGTAGTTCTTCTTTAGAAGTTCCTGATGGATTAGCTCCGCTGTTTCCTGCCAACCCTTCTCGCTGGAATGAATACCGAATGCCGGAAAAGTCACTAACTAGCTCTTCAATCAGCAATCGCTTCTATATTTTTGATACCAATGAACGTGTAAATTACTGCATGTCACTCGCCGGACGTTCGATTGTTCGTAATGGTGTTCAAGTGGCTGATAATGTAAATTTTTCTAGCGGATTTAAATATAAAGACCCAACCTTACAGCGTGGCGGGTTAGTTTATATCGATTTATTGTTCGAACAAGATGGTGAGCAGAGTGCTTACAAACAAGATGTGCAGGTGCTGAATGTCCCATAGAAAATCAAAACAGTCAGGTAGTGTGCTTGTGGTCGCGATTTTTGTGATCGTTGTGATGGGGTTTCTCGCCTTGTCACTGACGCGCGTGAATTGGTCCAACAGTGATAATCAAACCCGTGAGCATCTCGGTACGCAAGCATGGTTATTGGCGCATTCCGCTAACGAATGGGCGCTAACTCAGTTATACCCGATTCCAGAGATAGCTACCTCTTCTGCTTTTCAAGCAATGTGCACTACAACGGTTAGTGGCAGTTCACCTAGTTTGTCAGTAGATATGCCATGTTCTTCTCCTAAATTAACTTGCAACAACGAAGGTGAGCTGGATGGTCAGGTTTTTTACAGAGTGGAAGCCACTGCTATATGTGGTAGTGGGAAATTACAAGTTCAGCGTTCGCAAGAAGTTTGGGTTAAGGAGTAGGGTATGTCGTTTCAGTATTCGTATTTAAGGAAGAAGACTCTAGAGTCGGCTAGAAAGATTAAGTGGCTCGGGATCGCTCTGTCTTGCTTTTGGAGTTTCTTTGCTAGTGCTTCCGATGACTTCTCTCTAGAGAACTGTTCCGACTTGAAGCGTCAGGATGGTTTTTCTATTACGTTCACTGTTCCGAACCCTAATCCGGTCACTGTAACACTAAGCTCAAATAAATTGCTGGTGGATCTTTGGTCAAGTGTGAAGGCTGCAACAATACAAGATACTGACGTAACACCGGGCCAACGTGTACTTTTGACATACACCCCCGAAGCAAGTGATGGTAAAGGTAAAGGTAATGGTAAAAGCGGAACTTTGTCCTATAAGCTTGACTCAGGATCTGGATTTAAAGATAAGAGCTCTGCTGAAATGGCTGTCAATGGTGGGAACGGAACGTTGATGGTCAGTGGCGATAATTCGGAGGTAAGTTGTGCTGACGGTGACGTTACTCCACCTCCACCACCTCTTCCTCCAATTAACACTAACCCTAAATTTGAGTTCGGCACAATAGACTCTTCAGCCTGTACGATCAACTCTTTGACTGGAACCGATCATGATCACAATGGCGATGGCAGCAATGACCACGATAATGCGACAGTGACCTGCGTACTGACATTTGATAAAACTTATACAGGTGAAACACCATTGGTTTTTGTGATGCCAACGATTGATGCATCCTTGTCAAATAAAGGAACAGAAACCAAAAAGAAAACCACAGAGTATCCATCTACTCTTCGAGTGCATGATGTCACAAATTCTCAAGCTGTTATCTCTCAAAAAATAGCGCCCCATCGGAAAGCAAGTTCATCGGTCAATTTTGTCCCTGCGCCAATGCAGAGTATAGATTATTTTGTAATTGAGCCCGGGGTTCTCGATTTAAGTAATGGTTCGCGAATCGTTGCAGGTAGCGTCAATACGAATACGGCTTGTGGTAAAAAGAACGGTTGTAATAAACAGCTAATTAACTATACCGACTTTGGAGCCCCCAACCCTTTTTCGGGGAGCGCGTCAGAGGCCCCCGGAGTATTGGTTGAGATCCAAACTCAAAATAACAAATTAGCGGATGGTGAGCCTCGCTGGATAACTGGAGCTGCGGATAACGTTTCTAAAAATTCGTTTAATTTGTTTCTTGAGCGTTCGGAAGTTGGGGCAAATATTGATATTTCCAGTGACGAAAAAGTGGCGTTTGTTGCGGGACTAGGTCAAGGCTATGTTTCGGGATTAAAGTTTTGGTTAGGGAGTGCGACGACGTTAAATACCACAGGGTTTACTGAAAAAGTGGTGCAACCCATCGTTGATGGCTGTGCAATTTATACGAATTTTCCAGACACCACTTCTTTTGACTCGGTACCAACATTAGTGGGAACTAAAAACTCACGCGATGGTAATGACGGTGGGTGGTTACGCCGATGTGACGTAAAAAAAGATAAAGTTGCCTTTATTGTTGAAGAAGATATGGAAGATGTAGAACGAAGGCATAAACAAGAAGTCGCTTCATTCTTCATGTTTGAGAAGCCACCAGCTCAAGCTGTATGTAATCTATTTCCTTCTCCAGCCCAAACATGGAATGGCAACTCATCAGCGTCTCTATTGTTAGATAATAACGCGAAAATAATTGGCGCTCCGGTGACGAGTGGTCATCGTAATGTTGGATTTTATCAGGCGGATATTACCGGAACTAACCAGGGCATAGCTTGTGATGGAAAGGCCTGCGTTGGCTCATCAGGGCTTATGGTTGAAAAGCCTGAATTAGAGAGTTTTCAAATTCCAACCAATCCAGCTCTCGAAAATATCTCACTGTGGGATGAACCCTCACCTCGCGTCTTTAAAAATAATGAAGTCATTGGCTCACTCGCTGTTGGTCGCGGCTCAAAAGTCATTTTTAAATCCGGTGTCTATTGGGTTAAAAAAATCGATATCAATAATGGTGGGATAATCGAAATACCGGATGGGGAAGAGGTACTTATTCATGTACAGCAACTCAATTTAAGTAGCCGAATTGAAAGGGATGCAAGTCCGAGTAAATTTGAAGAGACAGGTTCGGGCTCACTACAGGTATTTGTGCACTCATATACAGGTAGTCAGGTCGACTTTAACTCCCGCACTGAATTTACAGGGCTGCTATATAGTGAAGTTGCAGTGTCATTAAGTAACGAAGCGACGGTTAATGGTGCGGTTACTGCACGGTCTATCGACATGCATAATGACGCTCAAATTATTGCCACGGACAATAAGTGCTTCAAACCGTTTGATGACTACAAAGTCACAATAACACCAGATGTGGACCTTGCCTTAATGTGTGGTGATGATGTACCTGTATTTACCATTAACACTACCAACAATGATGAAACCGAAAGCCTTTCTGTTACCGTTGAGGTTGATCCTAATGCTAATCGATTTAATGTCACGGCAGAGCCTGATTTTGGTTCTGGCAGTTACCCAAACTTCACATCAAACAGTTCTGGCGTTCTTAAATTAAAAGTGACACCGAAAAATACGAGTAATACTAGCTTGTCGACGAATTATAACTTAAGCGTGACGATGGACGACGATACGAGTCAGAGCGTTAAAAGTCAGTTTAAGTTCGTGCCATTTAAGTTTGAAGTACCAGACCAAACGGTTATCGCGGGTAAAGATAATGACGTGACTACGACAGTTCTTGCTTGCAGTGATACCGGTAAAACCAAAGTTGAAACGTATAGCGGGACACCAAGCATTAGCTATGAAGTCAAAAAACCGGATCCAACGTTAGCTAAGAAAGGTGTGTTGACTTATGCGCCAGTCTTTACTTCAGGAGATAAAGGGGCTCGGGAAGATATGCTTAAAATATCGGAATCTGGAGAGTTCTTGGTCACGCTGACAGATGATAAATTTGACTGTACCGGATTATCAGGTTGCCCAATCGATGGCGGTGGCAAATTGACGGGTAGCTTTACTATTAAATCGCGCCCTTGGAAGATTGCGATTTGTGATGTTAAAGCCGCTGATGAGAGCAAAAACAATCCTGCCAAAACTAATGAAATCGGTGGATACTTTATCTCTGCTAATAGTGACTTTAAAGCCACCTTTAAACCGATTGTTCATTCCGATTTCTATACCACCCCACGTGATGAATGTAGCTATCAAACCACATACAACTACTTTACTGAGACTGGTCATGCCGCACCGTTCAAAGTGAGTTTTGATCTGACATACCCAAGCTTAGGAACATTAAGTAATCTAGCGAGCGATAAATTTTCTGGTGACTTTTCATTTTCGGCGAGTGATAAAGTAACAACAAGTAGACAGAAAACTATCAATTTCTCTTGGGAGGACGTTGGGTCACTATTAATGAAGTCCGACGCTGACTACTTAAGCATGAACTTGGAGCAAGATACTCAAGTTATCGGGCGCTTCTATCCCGATTACTTCAATATCACTCAATCGACGTGGACTGCTCCTGATAAGCAAGGTGGGTCTACTTATATGGGGCAACCTTTCCAGTCAGTCGCTTTTGAGGTTAAAGCCTATAACAGTACTGGCGATGAAACGAAGAACTACGGTAGTTTCGATGAAGTATTGAAAGCCAGTTTTTACCTTCGAGGAGATAAATCTGATCGGGTGAGTATTTTAGACTCAGAGCTAGACGCCAGTCATTGGGGTAATAAAACAGGTATATGGAGTCGCTCATGGACTGATGCTAAGTGGAATCGAATTGGAGCGGGAGCCAAAATTACCACACCAGATGGTCCATACAATTCAACATGGGTAGGAGATGTGAAGACCACCACTGAACTTAGTTTGTCATTAGACAGCTCAGGAGATGGAAACAGCAATCATACAGATCCAACGTTATTTAAGGTTACAGGTACAGATGGGACGATATCTAAAGCGGCCAGTCAGTTGTTAGCAGCACAACCCGATGTGCGTTATGGCCGGATGAGATTGCAAGATGTAGGTGGAAATCAGGGTTACTCGGTAAGGGTTCCACTCAGCATTGAATATTGGCGAGCAGGGAGCTTTGTTCTCAATGCTAAAGATAGCAATAGTCGTTTCGATACGAGTAATAATATGCAGTGTAACCATATTGAATGGTCTGAGATTACCCCTGCTGTCAGTGATGCTAAGTTAGCGAATACACTAAACCCTGTTTCTGATGATGGTAGTGTAGATAAGGGGGAGTCATTAAGTATCTACGCGAGGCAAGCGACCAGTCGCCGAGAGCAAGTCCGTTTGTTCTTGCGTCAAGGTAGTATAGCGAATCCTGATGGTGTAACTTGCAGTTGGTCTACGGGTATTCAACCTTGGTTAATTTACAATTGGCGAAATAAAGGTGATGAAGATCCATCTGCCGTTGTTACTTTCGGCATCAATCGTGGTAATGACCGGATTATTTTCCGCAATGAACCTGGGTTGACTAACTAATAAAGGGGGTTTAGGTAGGATAAAAGTTTAGATTTACCTATCTAAGTTAGGAATCTGTAAGAAAATGCGGGTTTCTGTCCATGTTTATACTTCAATGCCTTGCTGTGATGGCAAGGCATTGGTACATTTAGTGCAATTTTTGTCTTCTAATTCTTGCAGGATGAGCGAAGAATATGTTTAAAAAACTTCGTGGCATGTTTTCAAACGACCTATCTATCGATTTAGGTACTGCCAACACACTTATATACGTTAAAGGCCAAGGCATCGTTCTCGATGAACCTTCAGTAGTTGCAATTCGTCAAGACCGTTCAGGATCAGCAAAGAGTGTTGCAGCTGTCGGCCATGAAGCAAAGCAAATGCTAGGTCGTACACCCGGTAATATTTCAGCAATTCGTCCGATGAAAGATGGTGTGATCGCCGACTTCTACGTAACTGAAAAAATGCTACAACACTTCATTAAACAAGTTCACGATAATAGCGTGCTTAAACCAAGCCCACGCGTTTTGGTTTGTGTACCTTGTGGTTCTACTCAGGTTGAGCGTCGTGCTATTCGTGAGTCAGCACTTGGTGCGGGCGCTCGTGAGGTTTACCTGATTGATGAACCAATGGCCGCAGCGATTGGTGCTGGTCTTCGAGTATCTGAAGCAACAGGTTCGATGGTTATCGATATCGGTGGTGGTACAACAGAAGTCGCGGTAATTTCACTGAATGGTGTGGTGTACTCATCATCTGTTCGTATTGGTGGTGACCGTTTCGATGAAGCGATCATTAACTATGTTCGTCGTAACTACGGCAGCTTAATTGGTGAAGCAACGGCAGAACGTATCAAGCATGAAATTGGTTCAGCTTACCCTGGTGATGATGTTGAAGAGATTGAAGTGCGTGGTCGTAACCTTGCTGAAGGTGTTCCTCGTAGCTTTACACTTAACTCAAATGAAATCCTTGAAGCACTACAAGAGCCACTATCCGGCATTGTTTCAGCTGTGATGGTTGCATTAGAGCAATGCCCACCGGAGCTGGCTTCTGATATCTCTGAAAATGGCATGGTTCTAACAGGTGGCGGTGCGCTATTGAAAGACCTTGATCGCTTATTAACAGAAGAGACTGGGATCCCAGTTGTCGTTGCAGAAGAGCCTTTAACATGTGTTGCTCTTGGTGGCGGTAAAGCTCTAGAAATGATCGACATGCATGGTGGCGATCTGTTCAGCGAAGAATAACGGTTTAGTGCTAGGTTCTAGAAATGTTCTAGTGCCTAGGACCTAGATTCTAGGACCAAATATAAATGAAGCCAATTTTTGGTAGAGGCCCATCTCTACAACTGCGCTTGTTTTTTGCTGTAATTCTATCAGCCAGCCTTATGCTGGCTGATAGTCGTTTAGACACATTCTCAAGTGTCCGATATTTCCTCAATAGCCTTGTTGCTCCTATTCAATATACTGCTAACTTACCGCGAGTCATGTTTGATGGTTTCTATGAGCGTTTGAATACTCGTCAAGGTTTAATAGAGAAAAGTTACGCAATGAAGCGAGAGGTTTTGCGTCTCAAAAGTGATTTGATCTTATTGGATCAATATAAAGAAGAAAATCAGCGATTACGGAAATTATTGGGTTCTCCTTTCGTTCGAGATGAGCGCAAGGTGGTAACCGAAGTGATGGCTGTCGATACCTCTCCTTACCGACATCAAGTCGTGATCGATAAAGGTCGGATTGATGGTGTGTATGAAGGGCAACCTGTTCTGAATGAAAAAGGTGTTGTTGGTCAAGTGACGTTTGTTGCCGCACACAATAGCCGTGTATTGCTACTGACTGATGCCAATAATGCTATCCCTGTTCAAGTGGTACGTAATGACATTCGAGTCATAGCTTCAGGAAATGGAAAAGTTGATCAAATTCAGCTTGAGTATATTCCTACTAGTACTGACATTCAGAACGGTGATTTTCTGGTGACTTCAGGTTTAGGGGGTGTTTATCCTGAAGGGTATCCTGTTGCTTATGTGACTTCTGTTGAACACGATATGCGTCGTGAGTTTGCGGCCATTACCGCCGAGCCTGTAGTTGAATTTGATCGCTTAAGGTATTTACTCTTGATTTGGCCGAATGAAGAGCGCCGTCTTCAAGTTCAGCAATCTGCCCCAGAAAGTATGGCAAAGGAGCTGGTTAAGCATCAAGATGAAGCCGCAATAGCGAAAGATGAAGCAAAGAAAGATGATGTAAAAGTAGAGGCTAAAAATGGCGAATAGTGTATTAAGAAGCAAAATCGTGATTGGTACCTCTTTCATCTTTGCGTTAGTGCTACAAACTATTCCATGGCCTGGGCTCCTCGATTTATTACGCCCATCTTGGTTATTACTCGTGACGTGTTATTGGGTGCTCGCATTGCCACATAGAGTCAATGTTGGTACCGCATTAGTTTTAGGGCTACTTTGGGACTTATTGATTGGATCAACTCTAGGTATCCGAGGGATGATGATGTCGCTCATCATCTACATCATTGCATTGAACTTTCTTGTCATTAGGAATATGGCATTGTGGCAACAGGCCATAATCATCGGTTTATTAACGATTCTAATGCAAGTATTGATCTTCTTTGGTGAATATTTGATCCAAGATGTCGTGTTTAACCCATTATCTCTGTGGGCAGGTATGATTAACTGTATACTTTGGCCATGGATGTTTTTACTAATGAGACGAATTCGTCGTCAGTGGCATGTGAGATAGTCTAATGCACAATGAAATAAACCTAGTACTAGCATCAGGCTCTCCAAGACGTAAAGAGCTACTTGAGCAACTTGGCTATCAGTTCAGCATTGTGAATGCGGACATAAAAGAAGAGAAGCAAGCTCATGAAAGCCCATACGAATATGTTCTTCGTTTGTCTCAAGATAAAGCTCGGGCAGGGTTAAGTTTATCTGCACCGGACTCAATCGTGATTGGTTCTGATACTGTGGTTGTTTGTAATAATCAAGTATTAGAAAAGCCAGTTGATTATTCTGATTCTAGATCCATGTTGCTAAAACTATCGGCTAACCGCCATCAAGTGATGACAGCGGTTAGCGTGGTAACAGACACTAAACAATCGTCAGTAGTGGTGACTACTGATGTATGGTTCAAGCCCCTAACTGAATACGAAATAGAACAATATTGGTTGTCAGGGGAACCATGCGATAAAGCTGGAAGTTACGGAATACAAGGTTTAGGGGGGCGATTTGTCACCCGTATAGAAGGAAGTTATTACGCCGTTGTCGGTTTACCTTTATTTGAAACAGACCAGCTCTTGCACGAATTCTTATAAATTACATTGAGGTGCGCTTCATGAGTGCTGAGTTGCTATTAAATGTGACCCCGAGTGAAACTCGAGTGGCCATGATAGAAGGTGGAGTTCTTCAAGAAGTCCATGTCGAACGCGATGCTCGTCGCGGGATTGTTGGAAACATATATAAAGGCAAAGTAAGCCGTGTTCTGCCAGGAATGCAGGCTGCTTTTGTTGATATCGGCCTTGAAAAGGCGGCGTTTTTGCACGCTTCAGATATTGTTCCGCATACTGAATGCGTCGCTGAAAATGAAAAAAAACAGTTCCAAGTTCGTGATATTTCTGAATTAGTTCGCCAAGGCCAAGATATCGTTGTTCAGGTGGTGAAAGACCCACTTGGTACTAAAGGTGCTCGTCTTACTACCGATATTACCTTACCTTCTCGTTACCTTGTCTTTATGCCGGGGGCGAGCCATGTTGGCGTATCTCAGCGTATTGAAAGTGAATCAGAGCGTGGTCGATTGAAAAAAGTCGTATCACGCTATTGTGATGAGCACGGTGGTTTCATTATCCGCACCGCTGCGGAAGGGGCTGATGCGAAAGAATTGTCTCAAGACGCTGCGTTTTTGAAACGTTTATGGCAGAAGATCATTGAACGTAAATCAAAATATAAAACTCGTACTACACTTTATGGAGAGCTTGGTTTAGCACAACGAATCTTACGTGATTTTGTTGGCACTGAACTGGACAAAATTCAAGTCGATTCTCGTCAAGAGTTTGAATACTTGAAAGAATTCACTTCTGAGTATGTGCCTGAACTAACATCGAAATTAGAGCTGTATGAAGGTGACAAGCCTATTTTTGATATGCATGACACTGAGAATGAAATTCAGCGTTCACTGGACCGAAAAGTGGAACTTAAATCCGGCGGTTATTTGATTATCGATCAAACTGAAGCGATGACTACCGTCGATATTAATACGGGGGCATTTGTTGGTCGTCGAAACTTAGAAGAAACGATTTTCAATACTAACGTTGAAGCGACTCAAGCTATTGCTCGTCAATTGCGTCTGCGTAACCTTGGTGGGATCATTATTATTGATTTTATCGATATGATGTCAGAAGAGCACCGTAAGCGAGTATTGAATTCATTAGAGTTGGCATTAAGTAAAGATCGCGTTAAAACCAATATAAACGGCTTTACTCAACTTGGTTTGGTTGAAATGACTCGTAAACGAACTCGAGAAAGCATTGAGCATATTCTTTGTTCGAGTTGTCCTACTTGTGAAGGTCGCGGTTCAGTGAAAACTGTCGAGACTGTCTGCTTTGAAATTTTACGTGAAATAACGCGAGTAAATCGTGCTTATGATGCAGATAAATTTGTGGTTTATGCTTCACCTGCCGTCGCAGAAACGTTGGAAGGTGACGAGTCACACGCTTTGGCTGAGTTGGAAGTCTTCATTGGTAAGCAAGTCCGCATTCAAGCTGAGTCACTGTATATTCAAGAACAATTCGATGTTGTTATGATGTAATGAGAGTTTTGTGAGTTCAACTTTTACACGCTTATGGCGAATTTCATTGTGGTTATTAGTAACAGTGTTAGTGACTCTTGCTATCACTGTTACGGCCTTGCGCATTACTTTACCTCAGCTAAATCAGCATAAATCTGAGATAGAAGCTTGGGTGAGTAAAGGATCTGGTTTTGAATTCACCCTTTCTGGTGTTAGCGGCTTTTGGCGTAACACGCATCCCTCCATTTCCTTAAAAAATATCGATGCCAATTTAGCCGGGCAAGAGAATCATCTCTCTGTTGAGGAAGTCGAAATAGAATTCGATCTTATTCAATCGATGATTCACCTTAAGCCAGTTATCGCCGATCTCACGTTGAATGGGTTGAACTTAGATATTCGCTCGATCAGCTTGGTTCAGCAAGAGGGTAACAATCTTCCTAGCGATTCGACCAAAGCGCCGCAGTCCAATGTGATACAAAAACTGGATTCGTTGCTGCTCCGCCAATTAGAAGACTTCACCGTGACGAACTCTTTGGTGCAGTATCAAGCGGTTTCAGGTGAAGAGCGTCAGCTTGATATTAGTCACCTGAAATGGCGTAACCAAGGTAAAAACCACAAAGTGGAAGGCGAAGTGAGCCTCGCGGACTCAAGTCTTAACTCATTGTTGGTAAGTGCTAACTTTATTGATCATGGATCGCTGCAAGTTGTCTCAGGGGAGTTCTATGTCAGTGCTGAAAACGTATTAGTGACTCCATGGTTAACCCGTTATCTACAAACAGAAACGGGCATTGATCAAGGCAAAGTGAGCTTAAATAGTTGGATAACATTACATCGCAGTAAACCCGTCGATGCTTATGTTGAAGTACTTCCGTCAGAACTGTCATGGACGGAAGGTTCAAAGCACGAACTAATTATTGAATCTGGCATATTTAAATTGTCTCCGTTGAAAAAAGGTTGGCAAGTTAATGGGCACTCACTTCAACTTAGAACTGACGACACGCCATGGCCTGAACTGGATATTGCATTTGAGTGGCAACCCGAACAGTGGCGACTTAATGTTTCACAGCTTGATATTGCTACGCTAAGTCCTATGGCTAAATTGCTCCCTGATTCTACAGAAATGACGCAATTGCTAGATAAGCTTTCACCACGCGGTCGAATTGAAGATATACGTATTGCACAAGGGCAAGACGCCGATTCTTTAACCTATTCAGCCTCATTAGTTGATGGCGCGATTAAGCAGTGGGAACTTCTTCCTGGTGTTAACTATGCGAATGCCACCATTGCAGGTTCGAAAACTCAAGCGACAGCCAAACTACAAATTATCGATGATGAACTCCCTTATGGGGAAGTATTTCAAGCGCCATTAGTGATTAAGCAAGGTGCGGTTGATGTGGTGTGGCAACGCCAAGATGACGGCTGGAGTTTATGGGCAGATAAAGTCACCGCAGCGACTCCGGATTTACAAGTACTAGGTGCTTTCCGTCTGGATTTTCCGAATAACGCTAGTCCATTTCTCTCTTTTTATGCGGAAGCGGATGTGTATAACGCAGGACAAACATGGCGTTATTTACCGACTCTTGCTCTTGGACAAGACCTTACAGATTATCTCTCTGCTGCGGTTCAGGCAGGGAAAGCCCATACTGCGAAATTGTTGTGGTATGGAGAGTTGGGCGATTACCCATATCAAAAAAACGATGGCATCTTTCAAGCTTGGGTTGGTCTCGAAGATGCGAAGTTTAGTTTTGATACCGCTTGGCCACTAGTGACTAATTTGCAGTTGGACCTTCTGTTTGAAAATGCGGCAATGCACTTAGATTCACGTTCTGCAAAATTGATGGGAGTCAACGCGCAACGTATTACAGGGCGTATCCCCAATTTAGGAGAAGGCGGGCATATCGAAATTGAAGCGAAAGTCAGTGCTTCAGGAAATGCAGTACGGGATTACATGACAGCCTCGCCATTGGTTGACTCTGTTGGTGCTGCTCTTACCGCGATTCAAGTGAGTGGTAAGGTATCGTCCGAATTTAAGCTAAATATTCCATTTGATGAAGGCAAAGATACACGAGCATGGGGCTTTGCTGATTTAAACAATAATCACGTAGAAATGGCTGCGCCACCAATGACTCTGGAAAAAGTCACGGGGCGAATTAAATTTGATGATGATGTAATTATGGCTTCTGGACTGGGCGGTGAGATCTTAGATCAACCAGTATCCATTGATTTTACCGGTGAAAATGCAGGCCAAGGCTATGCCGTAAAATTGGATGCGGTAGGGGATTGGGATGTGAAGCCACTGACGCCATACCTTGGACAACGATGGTTAAAGCGATTGAGTGGCCACGCACCTTGGGAGCTTGGGGTAGACCTTCAACTTAATGATGTTGGATTTACTTATCAGCTAGATTTGCAATCAAACCTAACTTCTTTAGAGAGCCAGTACCCATATCCGTTAGCAAAATCTGCCGGAGATAAGGGTAAAGCTAGTTTACAAGCGTCAGGTAACCAAGAGTCCATAACCGCTCGTTTGCAATTGCCTAATACTAAGTACCAAGCAGAAATCGATATCACTCATGATACACCAGTACTCACCGCCACTAACTTAGTGCTCGGGAATGGCGGCTTTAAAATTAGCCCTGTTGTTGGGCACCACGTTCTTGTTCGTACTGATACGTTTGATTTGGATGAGTGGATTTCTGTGGCTGATGAGCCTGTCGTCGGTGCCAAATCGGTGGTCGATACCATGAATACCCCGATTATTCCGTTGCCTAAACGTTTGAAAGTACAAAGCCAAGCTTTAACATTTGCAGGCCTTGAATGGCATGATGTGGACTTTAGTGCTCGTAAAAAAAACCTCGGTTGGCAGATGGATGTTGAGAGCCAAGAAATTGAAGGTCGAGTGAATTATCTTGAACCTTACGATCTGAGTGTATCCCTCGATCGGCTGCACATCTATGTTCCTGCTATTGATAAAGTATTAGAAGAAAAAACGCCGGAAGAAGAAAAAGCAAAACAACTGAGGCCTTTAATCTCAGAGTTTGAACGGAAATTCCATAAAGCGATGCCGAACTTAACCTTAGTGATCAATGATTTTTGGCTGCAAGGTTATAACGTAGGTAAAGTAAACGTTGATCTCCAACGCCAAAATGATCGGCTTGAATGGAAAAAGGTTCAAGTGATCAGTGGAACGAATGAACTGAACATTGATGGCTGGTGGACACTCAAAGACGAGGTGAGCCACTCCAGTACAAATATTCATATTAAAGGCGAAAATAATAGCGATTTGATGGAGCGATTCGGTGTTGATTCCGGTATTCAAAAAGCTCCATTTGAGATAACCACTCAAGCGGAGTGGGATGGTTCACCTTGGTCAATGCAAGTGAATACCTTGTCAGGCAATCTTGATCTGACCTTTGGCGAAGGGGTGATTTCTGATGTGGGTGGTGCTGCTCGCCTACTCGGTCTATTTAGCCTTGATTCAATCATCCGTAAGATGAAACTCGATTTTAGTGACGTATTTGATAAAGGAATGGCATTTACGAGCATCACTGGTAGCGGGAAAATTCAAGATGGTGTGTTTGTTACCAATGACATTAATATGGATGCGGTCGCGGGTGAGATGAATATTAAAGGCCTTGCGAATTTGAACACTCAGTTGGTTGATGCTGAAGTAGAATTCACGCCCGATATTACCTCAGGTATTCCGGTACTGACCGCTTTCGCTGTGACGCCACAAACCGCGCTTTATGTACTTGCGATCACCACGGTAATCTCACCCGTTGTTGAGGTAATCACTCAAGTAAATTATGAAGTGAAGGGACCGCTTGATTCACCTGTGGTAAAAGAGCTTTCACGGAGCAAGGGCGAATTTAAGCTACCAGAGAAGCTGTTGGAAAAATTAAAATAGAGACTGAAATATAGGTTTGAATAGCAAAAGGAATCGCTATGAGTAACGTTGGAATCATTCAAATGACATCAGGGGCGGATCCTTGGGTTAACTTGCAGCATATAGAAGATCAGCTAAACAAGTTCGCTCAAGAGAAGGTTACTTGGGTCCTGACACCAGAAAATTCGATTATTTTTGGTAGCAAAGAGGATTACCATCGTTATGCTGAGCCACTGAATCAAGGACCGATTCAGGAGAAACTGCAATCACTAGCTCGACGATTTAAGCTATGGCTAGTGATTGGAAGCATGCCGATTCGAACGGAAAAAGGCATCACCACCACGACTTTAGTGTTCGATGATTTTGGTACGCTGGTGACACATTACGATAAACTGCATATGTTTGACGTGGATGTTGCCGATAAGCACCAATGTTATCGAGAATCTGAGACCTTTACTCCTGGTGATAGAGTGGTCACGCATGAGGCACCATTTGGGTGTTTAGGTTTGAGTATTTGTTATGATGTGCGTTTTTCACATCTATACTCAGAATTGAGGCGTAAAGGTGCTCAAATAATTGTCGTTCCTGCTGCATTCACAGCCGTGACGGGTAATGCCCACTGGGAGGTGTTACTTAGAAGCAGAGCGATTGAAAATCAGTGTTGGATAGTGGCTGCCGGGCAAGGTGGAGTTCATCCTTGCGGTCGAGAAACGTGGGGACACTCTATGGTGATAGATCCGTGGGGTGGAGTCACTCGTCAACTCGACCAACATGCGCAGAACTTAGTGGTTGAGATCGATCTATCTCAAATAGAACCGATTAGGCAACGAATGCCAATCCTCCAACACTCGCGTTTTAGTAATCAATTTTATTAGGATAATAAGAACCAAATATGACCATTAATCGTCTTGAAGAAGCACTACTTAACCCTACTGGTTTAACTGAGCAAGATATTGCAGATACCCTTGCGAGTATTGCGACTCGTCAAATTGATTACGCAGATATTTACTTTCAATCAAGCTGGCATGAATCTCTAGTACTAGAAGACAGCATCATCAAAGATGGTTCTTTTAACATTGATTGTGGTGTAGGTGTTCGCGCAGTCTCTGGAGAAAAAACGGGTTTCGCATACTCGGACCAAATTCAGCTTGATGGCTTAAAGCAGAGTGCCATTGCGGCACGTGGTATTGCTCAACAAGGTCAAAATGGTCAGGTTCAAGCATTTAAGCGTAGCTCAAACCAAGCGTATTACGGCGCAACGAACCCATTAGAGTGTTGGCAGAAGCAGCAAAAAACAGAGCTATTACAAGCGTTAGATGCGTATATCCGTACTAAAGAACCGATGGTTCAAGAGGTTTCAATTAGTTTGAGTGGTGTGCACGAGCAGATGCTAGTTGCCGCAACTGACGGGACTTATGCGGGTGATATTCGCCCACTAGTTCGTTTGTCTATCAGCGTGTTGGCGCAAAAAGGTGATCGTCGCGAGCGTGGTAGCTCAGGCGGTGGTGGCCGCTTTGGTTATGATTTCTTCTTAGGTGATGAAAACGGAACTCAGATCGCTTATCAATATGCTGATGAAGCGATTCGTCAAGCGCTAGTGAACCTTGAAGCGATTGCCGCACCAGCAGGCGCAATGCCAGTGGTATTAGGTTCTGGTTGGCCAGGTGTCTTGTTACATGAAGCGGTGGGTCACGGACTAGAAGGTGACTTTAACCGCAAAGAATCATCGGTATTCTCTGGTAAAGTTGGCGAACAGGTCACGTCAAAGCTTTGCACGATTGTGGATGATGGCACGCTGAAAGATCTTCGTGGATCACTAAATGTGGATGATGAAGGTGTCAATGGCCAATACAATACACTGATTGAAAACGGCGTACTCAAAGGCTACATGCAAGATAAATTGAACGCTCGCTTAATGGGTGTTGCACCAACAGGTAACGGACGTCGTGAGTCTTATGCTCATCTACCAATGCCGCGCATGACAAACACATACATGTTGCCGGGTGAGCACAGCCCAGAAGAGATCATCTCGACAGTGAAGCGAGGCATTTACGCTCCGAACTTTGGTGGCGGTCAAGTGGATATCACTTCAGGTAAATTTGTTTTCTCTGCATCAGAAGCTTACATGATTGAAGACGGTAAAATTACTCACCCAGTCAAAGGTGCGACGCTTATTGGCTCTGGTATTGAAGCAATGCAGCAAGTCTCTATGGTTGGTAATGATCTGAGCTTAGATCGCGGTGTAGGTGTTTGTGGTAAAGCAGGTCAAAGTGTACCTGTCGGTGTCGGTCAGCCAACATTGAAACTGGATTCATTGACCGTTGGTGGTACCGAGTAAGATTTAGCTAAACAGTAAACACCATAAATGATGATAATGAGCGCCTAGGTAACTAGGCGCTCATTTTTGTAAATGCGTAAGAAAATAGACAGAAAAAGAGTCAAGATAATGAGTGTTTGGGCGTGACCTAAATCACAGCATCAAGTAAGATTAGCGACCTTTTTCTGTTCCTATAACATTCGTGCTGAATTATTGAATGTTGCCTTTAAAATGGGCAACAGAAAGAAGATTTATAGCTAAAATTAATAGACCAAATTCCATTTAATAGATGAGGTAGTCAATTCATGACATTTGCTTTGGGGCAACGCTGGATTAGCGATACGGAAAGCGATTTAGGTTTAGGTACCGTCGTAGCATTGGATGCTCGTACAGTGACATTAATGTTTGCCGCTTCAGAAGAGAACCGTTTGTACGCACGAACTGAAGCACCCGTAACCCGAGTAACATTTAACGTTGGAGATGTTGTCGAAAGCCAAGAAGGTTGGTCTCTCAATGTTGAACAAGTCATCGAAGACAAAGGATTGTTTATCTATATCGGTAAGCGCGAAGATAATGGCGAAGAAGAGATCGCACTGCGCGAAATTTTCTTAAGTAACCAAATTCGCTTTAACAAGCCTCAAGATAAGCTGTTTGCTGGTCAGATTGATCGTATGGATAACTTTGTTCTGCGCTACCGAGCGTTGAGCAATCAGTTTGAACAGCACAAGAGCCCAATGCGTGGTCTGTGTGGTATGCGTGCAGGTCTGATCCCTCATCAACTTTACATCGCACACGAAGTGGGTCGTCGTCATGCTCCTCGTGTATTGCTGGCTGATGAAGTGGGCTTAGGTAAAACCATCGAAGCGGGTATGATCATTCACCAACAAGTGTTGTCTGGTCGTGCTGAACGTATTCTTATTGTTGTTCCAGAAACATTGCAGCATCAGTGGCTCGTTGAAATGATGCGTCGTTTTAACCTGCACTTCTCTATCTTTGATGAAGAGCGTTGCATTGAAGCCTTTGCTGAATCAGACAACCCATTTGATACCCAGCAATATGTTCTTTGCTCATTAGACTTCCTACGTAAGAGTCGTAAGCGTTATGAGCAAGCATTAGAAGGTGAGTGGGATCTATTAGTCGTGGATGAAGCGCATCACTTAGAGTGGAGCGAAGACAAGCCGAGTCGCCAATATCAAGTGGTTGAAGGGCTTGCTGATCGCACTCCAGGCGTACTGCTATTAACCGCGACGCCGGAACAACTCGGCCGAGAAAGCCATTTTGCTCGTCTACACTTGCTTGATCCTGATCGTTTTTATGATTATCAAACCTTTGTCACCGAAGAAGATCAATACGCACCAGTTGCCGATTCAGTAACGGCACTGTTTTCGGGTATCAAATTAGAAAATAGCGCGAAGAATCAGATTACAGAACTGCTATCAGAGCAAGATGTAGAACCTCTGTTCCGTATTATCGAAAGTGACAGTGACGAAGAAGAGAAAGCCGCAGCACGCCAAGAGTTGATTGACAACTTAATGGATCGCCACGGTACGGGGCGAGTACTGTTCCGTAACACTCGTGCGGCAATTAAAGGCTTCCCAGAGCGTAATGTTCACTTGCTACCAATGGATATCCCATCTCAGTACACCACATCAATGCGTGTATCTGGCATGATCGGAGGCAAAATGCCTCCTGAAGCTCGTGCAATGAAAATGCTCTACCCTGAAGAGATCTTCCAAGAATTTGAAGGGGAAGATGCATCTTGGTGGCAGTTCGATTCTCGCGTTAACTGGTTATTAGAGAAAGTTAAAGAGAAGCGCAGTGAGAAGGTGTTAGTCATTGCTTCTCGTGCAAGTACGGCATTACAACTTGAGCAAGCACTACGAGAACGTGAAGGCATTAGAGCGACCGTTTTCCATGAAGGCATGTCAATCATCGAACGTGACAAAGCGGCTGCATATTTCGCTCAAGAAGAGGGTGGCGCCCAAGTTCTGATCTGTAGTGAAATCGGTTCTGAAGGTCGTAACTTCCAGTTTGCTAACCAATTGGTGATGTTTGATCTTCCATTTAATCCCGATCTGTTAGAGCAGCGCATTGGCCGTTTAGATCGTATTGGTCAAGAGCGCGATATCGATATTTATGTGCCTTACCTAAAAGGGACTTCTCAAGCGATTCTTGCGCGTTGGTTTGATGAAGGCCTTGGTGCATTTTCTGAAACGTGCCCGACAGGACGCGCGGTATACGACAAATACGCAGCGACATTGATCGACATGCTAGCGACAGGTAACACTGAGCAGTTAGATGAAATCATTGATGAGTCGGCGAAGATGAACAAAGAGTTGAAATCTCAGCTAGAGCAAGGTCGTGACCGTCTACTTGAGATGCACTCGAATGGTGGCGAGAAAGCGCAAGAGATCGTCAATAAGATCGCGTCAACCGATGGCGATACAGGCTTGATCACTTTTGCTTTGAGCTTATTCGATACCATCGGCCTAAACCAAGATGATAAAGGTGAAAACGCACTGGTTGTGACGCCATCTGAACATATGATGGTGCCGAGCTACCCTGGACTGCCTTATGAAGGCGCGACGATCACGTTTGATCGTGAAACCGCATTGTCTCGTGAAGATATGAACTTTATCAGCTGGGAACACCCAATGATTCAAGGTGGAATCGATCTATTGATGAGTGAAGGTGTCGGTACGTCAGCGGTCTCTTTACTGAAGAATAAAGCGTTGCCTGTTGGTACGATCTTGCTAGAGCTTGTCTATCTTGTTGATGCTCAAGCACCAAAACGCAGTGGCATCAGTCGCTTCTTACCGCCAACGCCAATCCGTTTAATGATGGATGCACGTGGTAATGACCTGTCTGCACAAGTCGAATTTGAAAGCTTTAACCGTCAACTTAGCCCAGTCAACCGCCATTTAGGCAGCAAGCTGGTGGCATCGGTTCAAAATGATGTTTATAAGCTTATTTCATTAGGGGAAGCTCAAGTTGTAGAGCGTGTAGAAGCGATCCGTGAGCAGGCTCAGCAAGATATGCAGTCTAACCTTAATGGTGAGTTAGAGCGTTTACAGGCACTTAAAGCGGTAAACCCAAATATCCGAGATGAAGAGCTTGAAGCGATTGAAACGCAAATTCAAGAGTTAACGGGATACATTGGTAAAGCCCAAGTGCAGCTCGATTCATTACGCATGATAGTGGTAAGCCACAACTAATATTGTTTATTCTTGAGGGTGATATTGAGCGACCAATGAGCCTGATAAAGAGATAGCATGATAGAGCTCGATTTAGTTTTTAGACTAAATCGAGTTTTTCTTTTTTACTAAATGAGATGTCACAATGGCGATGATTGAATACATTCCCCCGACCGAACCTTGGATTGATATTGTGTATCAAGATAATGATATTCTGGTCGCCAATAAGCCATCGGGATTGCTTTCCGTACCCGGTAGGGCGCCTGAGCATTATGATAGTATGTGGAGCCGTTTAGTCGCTGAATACCCAGAGATACAGGTGGTGCATCGACTCGATATGTCGACATCGGGTTTAATGCTTTTCGCCATGCATAAAGAAGCTGAGCGTTCATTGAAGAAACAGTTTCAATACCGCTTAACTCACAAAATATATTACGCACGTGTATGGGGATTAGTCGAAGAGGAACAAGGCGAGATTGATCTTCCGCTCATCTGTGACTGGCCGAATAGACCAAGACAGAAGGTTTGTCATGAAGATGGAAAGCCATCACAAACGCGCTACCAAGTGGCGAAGCGTGAAGAGAAAACGACCTTATTGAGGTTACTTCCTATCACTGGTCGTTCACATCAATTACGTGTTCATGCGATGGAAATAGGGCACTCTATTGTCGGTGATGAGTTTTACTCGTCAGGTGAGGCGCTAACTTTCTCTGATAGATTAGCGCTGCATGCTTGTGAGCTGAGTTTTTATCATCCCGCCACCGAAAAATTGTTTACGGCGTTTGTGCCATGCGATTTCTATCCAGAGGTTGAGCCTCAAGTTCTGCAACACTTTGAAGCGAGTGAATGCTTACCAGACTACAAAACCTTGCCTAAAAATTAAAAAAACGGCCATTCATTGAATGGCCGTTTTCTATAGAAATCTGAATCGATCT
Source organism: Vibrio sp. 03-59-1 (assembly GCF_013114135.1). Taxonomy (NCBI): domain Bacteria; kingdom Pseudomonadati; phylum Pseudomonadota; class Gammaproteobacteria; order Vibrionales; family Vibrionaceae; genus Vibrio; species Vibrio sp. 03-59-1. Next base: position 224,807 of record NZ_VTYA01000005.1, on the reverse strand, counting down.
TATATCGATAGAGATCATGTTACGAGTTCTGCGGTTTTACCACTAACACATTGATAGGTGAGTTTTGCACGACTTTACTCGCCACCGATCCTAGCACGACTTTGTCCATTCTTGACCGTTTATGGCTTGGCATAATGATTAAGTCGGCACCAAGTTTTGCTGCATACTCAAGGATGGTTGAGTATGGTTTTCCTTCAGCAACATGAACTTTGTAGATAACTTCATCATCGATATGTTGATCAGCAAAAGCTTTCAGCTGGCTTTTAACATCTAGCTTCATCTTGTGAGCCGCATCTTTAGGGAAGTAAGTCGCGACCATAGACATATGAATGCCAGGTAAAACATTCAATAGGTGAACTTCAGCGTTAGAGTGTTTCGCATGCCAAACCGCTAACTCAACGGCTTTATCTGAAAAGCCTTTATCATTTAAATCGACAGGAACAAGGATTTGTTTATACATTATTTATTCTCTTTAAATTGTGCAGCTAACGCTAATCGCTAGCTGCCGCCAATATCCTTTCCAGTAAGAAAGCCGATAGTACCACTTTCTCTATTAAGCGCTTAGTTCATCCTTACGAGCGCGTCTACGTTGGTTTAAGCCTAGTCCAATAAGAAGAAGTAGGGCTGGAACAAAAACCCATTCTTTCATCGGTCTATCTGCATCTTGAATAATGGATTTAATCTCCCAATCGAAATCAATACCAGAAGACTCCGCAGGGCTACCAAACTCAACCATATCAACAATCATTTTGCCATCAACCTGATTTAGCATTAGGCCCATTGACGAAATTCGCTCTTCTGCGCTTACCGCGTAATCATCAAATGGTAGGCGAACCGTTTTCTCAGAGTAGTCGCCTTCAAGGTTTTCACCAGCAACTCTCAGCTCAAGTGATTGTCCTACATTTAGTTTTTCAGTAATTTGAGCTATCTCAACTCCTGGCGAAAGAACTTTTGCAGGGTAAACCATGTCCCACCAAAAACCAGGGCGGAAGAAGGTAAAAGTGAGAGCAAGAAGTAGCACTGTTTCCCACCACTTGTTACGAGTGAACCACCAACCTTGCGTTGCCGCAGAGAAGATGAGCATTGCAACGACAGATGAGAAGATGGTTAGCGCTAAATGCCACCATGTATCAATACCCATTAAAAGGAGTTGCGTATTAAACACAAACATAAATGGAAGAATGGCCGTTCGAATATCGTAGGTAAAACCTTGAATACCGGTTCGAATTGGGTCTGATTTTGCAATCGCAGCAGCCGCGAACGCAGCTAAACCTACAGGTGGCGTATCATCGGCTAATATCCCGAAATAGAACACAAATAGGTGGACCGCAATGAGTGGAATGATCAGCCCGTGAGCGGCACCTAAAGTCACAATTACTGGCGCCATCAAAGTAGACACAACGATGTAGTTTGCCGTGGTTGGCAACCCCATACCCAGCACTAAGCTAATAACCGCAGTAAATAGCAGCATTAAAATGATGCTTCCGCCAGATATGAACTCAACAAAGTCGGTCATGACTAAGCCGATACCAGTAAGCGTTACAACACCGACAACCGTACCCGCAGCGGCAGTTGCGACACCAATACCGATCATATTACGAGCGCCAGAGACTAAGCTTTCGAGTAGATCGATGAATCCCGCTTTTACTTGCTCATTGATATCACCCGTTTTAGACATCAGAGCAATCAATGGACGTTGAGTGATCAAAATGAAGATCATGAACACGGTTGCCCAGAATGCAGATAATCCAGGAGAAAAACGCTCAACGGTTAAACACCAGACTAGAACAACAATAGGTAACAGAAAGTGCAAACCAGATTTCACGGTTGGGCCTGGTTCTGGTACTTCAGTTAATTCGGCGTTCATATCCATGCCGCCTTCCGCTGCATACTTTGCGGATACGCGGATCAGAGCCACATACGAGAGTAATAAAGCAACGGTCACAATCGGGGTTGCTGCCGCACCAAATACATCTTTCGTCCAACCGACGCCGTAGTAAACCGCAGCACTTATTACACATAAACCAAGGATGGTTCCGGTGAAAGAGAGCAAGCTTTGGATAATTGTTGGTGTGTGGCGACGAGGTAGCCCGGTCATGCCGGCTTTACAGGCTTCTAAGTGAACAATGTAGATAAGCGCAATGTAAGAAATTAGTGCTGGAAGTAGAGCTGCTTTGATCACTTCTACGTAAGAAATACCCACGTATTCCACCATTAAGAATGCTGCTGCACCCATGATTGGTGGTGTTAATTGCCCGTTTGTGGATGCGGCAACTTCAACTGCTCCCGCTTTTTCGCCAGAAAACCCGACACGTTTCATTAATGGGATCGTAAACGTACCAGTGGTGACTACGTTTGCAATTGAAGATCCAGAAACAAGACCGGATAAACCAGAAGCGACAACGGCCGCTTTTGCTGGTCCGCCACGCATATGACCAAGTAGTGAGAAGGCCACTTTAATGAAGTATGCACCTGCACCAGCTCGCTCTAGCATCGCGCCAAAAAGAACGAATAGGAATACAAAAGAGGTTGAAACACCGAGCGCTACGCCAAATACACCTTCAGTGGTTAGCCATAGGTGAGACATTGCTTTATTCAAGCTTGCCCCTTTATGAGCGATAACATCTGGCATGTGAGGGCCGCCAAATGTGTACAGTAGGAACACAGCCGCTACCACCATTAACGGTGGACCTAAAGCTCGACGAGTTGCTTCTAAAAGTAGAACCATTCCTGTAACGGCAGCAACGATATCAAAAGTCGTCGGTGCGCCTGAACGGTCGGCTAATTCGCTATAAAAAAGGTAGATATAAGCCGCTGAAAAACTACCTGCTAGGGCTAGTAACCAATCGACCGCGGGAATGCTATCTCGCGGTGAATTTTTCATTGCAGGGTAGGCGGTGAACGCCAAGAAAATAGCAAAAGTGAGATGGATCGAGCGTGCTTGAGTGTCATTAAGCACGGCAAAATCAAAAATAAATGGCAGTGGCGATGCGTACCAAAGTTGGAATAGCGACCAACAGAGTGGTACAAACCATAAAATTCTCCCAGAAAGACCGCTCGGATTTCGCGCTCCGGTGTCGGATTGGGCCACCATTTCTTGCACATCTGGAGACGGTGTGTTTGTCTGCGTCATGTACTTTATCCTTATTTCTTGATGGTCTAGACTCATCGTTCTTCGACTTAGAGTTCTATTGAGCACCTATCAGTGTAGTAAATAGATGAAAACTTGCTCTGAGTATCGACTTGTCTTGGGTTATTACGAAGGTTGGTTTTTCAAATTTAGAAAACCAAAAGTGGTTATGTTTTGCCGTTATAGTAATTGGGATTGAATTGGCAAAAACATCTCAGCATTCATCATGCGGAGTAAACAAATAAGGAGGCTGGAGCCTCCTTATATTAGACAATAGTTTGAAACAATTATTTCAAAAGACCGACTTCTTTGTAGTATTTAACTGCACCTGAGTGAAGAGGGATAGATAGACCTGCTTTAACCATATCTTCTTTCTTCAGGTTTGCAAACGCAGGGTGAAGGCGTTTGAAAGTGCTAAAGTTTTCAAATACTGCTTTTGCAACATTGTAAGCAACTTCATCAGGAACGTCCGTCGTTGTTACCATCGTAGCGGCAACACCAAAACTGTTTACGTCATCTTCTGTACCGCGATACATACCTGCAGGTACATTGCTGTAGGCGTAGTAAGGGTTGTCAGCAACAATCTTGTCAATTTGAGGACCCGTAGCTGGAACTAGCTTCGCATCACAAGATGTTGTTGCTTCTTTGATTGATCCGTTCGGGTGGCCAACCATGTAGATGAATGCGTCAATTTTATTATCACATAGAGCTTGTGAACGCTCAGAACCTTTAAGTTCAGACGCTAGTTTGAAGCTGTCGTTTGTCCAGCCCATCGCATCCATGACAACGCCCATTGTTGCGCGATCACCAGAACCTGGGTTACCGATGTTTACACGCTTACCTTTTAGATCAGCAACGCCTTCGATACCAGCATCTGAACGAGCAATGATGTTGAATGGTTCTGTGTGAAGAGAGAACATTGCACGCAGTTTTTTGTACGGACCTTGTTCTGCAAATTTACTTGTACCGTTGTAGCCGTGGAACTGCCAGTCAGACTGAACAACACCAAAATCAAGCTCACCCGCACGCATAGTGTTAACGTTGTAAATTGAGCCACCAGTAGATTCTACTGAACAACGAATGTTGTGCTCTTTACGACCTTTGTTCACTAATTTACAAATAGCACCGCCAGTAGGGTAGTAAACACCAGTTACTGAACCTGTACCAATTGTGATGAACTCTTGTGCGTTAACTGCACCAGCACCAATTACTGCAGCTGCAATAGCGCTGACTTTAACAAGTTTGTTAAATGCCATGAATTTTCCTTCCTTATTCATTGTTAGTCCTGAAACAAGTGTAGCTGCTTCTGGAGTTTCCTATCTAAAAACGGCACCTTTTTCAATCCATCGGTTGAAAAAGAGGCTGAATAATAGCAAAAAATTGGTAGATAATTACAAGAATGTTAAAAGTTATAGCTAAATAGTCTAAGTGTATAACAAGAAAATAGCAGAAATGAGATGTTGAAATTCGATGAAAATCAATAACTTGAATTTAGCATGAGACTAGGAGATGAATAGCGTAAGATGTGAGCTAGGTCACAGCGAAAGAGTCTCACAGTGACCTATATAAGAATCAAATAGTTAGCCTGCGTAATCAAACAGATCGCATACTGAGTCGAATAATTGCTCAGTGGTAACGTTGAGAGTTGGAGTAATGAAAATAGTATCATCTCCAGCTACGACACCTAAAATGCCTTCTGACTTACCTAAAGAATCAAGTAAGCGTGCGATAAGTTGAGCTGCACCTGGTCCGGTATGAATAACAACAATCGCATTGTTATGATCAATATCGAGAACAAGTTCACGTAAGGAGCTTGATACCGTAGGGACACCCAACTCAGCAGGTAAGCAGTACACCATTTCCATTTTGGCATTGCGTGTACGAACTGCTCCAAACTTGGTAAGCATCCGAGATACTTTCGATTGGTTGATACTCTCAAAACCTTCATGTTTTAGAGCGTCTACGATCTCACCTTGTGAGCCAAATTTCTCTTCTTTTAGTAAGGCTTTGAAAGCTCGAACTAAGTTATCTTGTTTTTCTGTATTGCGCATAGTTCTGTCTTATATCCCGCTGAGAAAACACATATATCCACAGCCGCGCATTCTGACATAGATATGAGGGATTAACCAAACTATCCCTGAAATCTGTTATTAATATCACTGTAAAACCTTTATAAAATGCTTCTTTCCGTTCGGTGGTATTCCGTTGTGAGATTATTAATTTAAGTTCATAATCTCGTTCTTCTGTGTAGCACGTTTTTATTGCCTATATATTGGTTTGAGCGAGGTCGCAAAGCTGAAGTTAATTGATTGTAATCAGTATGTGATTACTATAATTTTCTATTCATCCAATATACAAAAAACCTACAAATATATTTATAAGAGATCCATTCTCAAGGAGAACTATAATGAAAGTTGCTGTTATTGGTGCCGCTGGTGGCATCGGTCAAGCTCTAGCCCTACTACTTAAGAACCGTCTTCCTGCTGGTTCAGATCTAGCCCTTTACGATATCGCTCCGGTTACACCTGGTGTTGCTGCTGATCTTAGTCATATCCCAACTCCTGTATCGATCAAAGGTTATGCTGGCGAAGATCCAACTCCTGCTCTTGAAGGGGCTGATGTTGTATTGATCTCTGCTGGTATCGCTCGTAAACCTGGGATGGATCGTGCGGATCTTTTTAATGTCAATGCCGGTATCGTTAAGTCTCTGACTGAAAAAATTGCACAAGTTTGTCCAAAAGCTTGTGTTGGTATCATCACAAACCCTGTAAACACTACGGTGCCTATTGCCGCTGAAGTGCTTAAAAAAGCGGGTGTTTATGATAAGCGCCGTTTATTTGGTATCACGACTCTTGATGTGATCCGTTCAGAAACTTTTGTTGCAGCACTGAAAGATAAAGATCCAGGCGATGTTCGTGTTCCTGTTATCGGTGGCCACTCTGGCGTAACGATCCTTCCTCTTCTTTCTCAAGTAGAAGGTGTGGAATTTAGCGATGAAGAAGTGGCTGCACTGACAAAACGTATCCAGAATGCGGGTACTGAAGTTGTGGAAGCTAAAGCGGGCGGTGGTAGTGCGACACTTTCAATGGGACAAGCGGCTTGTCGTTTTGGTCTTGCTCTTGTCAAAGGCTTGCAAGGTGAAGAGAATGTCATCGAGTGCGCTTATGTTGAAGGTGAAGGCGAACATGCTCCATTCTTCGCACAACCCGTTAAGCTAGGTAAAGAGGGTGCAGAAGCAATCTTAAGCTACGGTGAGCTGAGTGAGTTTGAAAAAGCAGCACTAGACGGCATGCTAGAAACGTTAAATGGTGACATTACGACGGGTGTTGAATTCGCTAAATAGCACTAAAAGATAGCTTTCTATATTGGAAGGCAGTTATTGAATTGAAGTCGGCCTATGGTCGGCTTTTTTATTTTGTGTACGCTAAAAATAAAAAAGCCTATATGACCTCACTGGTGAGAGGTCATATAGGCTTTTTTGTATTTCGAATGACAAAGGAGCGTTTGGTTACGCCTCTTAACTGAACTTACTTGGTTCGATTCACGGCTAAATGAGCAAGGGTAATTAACGCCTGCTTATATTCAGACTCAGGTAGAATCGAGAGTTCAAGAATCGCTTTGTCTGCTTCTTCATGTGCTTTATCAGTGGTGTATTCCAAAGCGCCGGTTTGCTTCATTGTTTCTAGAATTGCATCTAGCTTATCTATGCCATTGGATTGCTCGATAGCTTCTTTAATCATTTCAGCTTGCTCTGGGTTTCCGTGGCGCATTGCGTAAAGCAAAGGAAGAGTAGGTTTGCCTTCTGCAAGGTCATCCCCCACATTTTTTCCCATATCTTCGCCATCAGAGGTGTAATCCATCACATCGTCAATCAGTTGGAATGCAGTGCCTAGGTATTTACCGTAGTTTTGCAAGGCGACTTCAATTTCAGTAGAAGAATCAGTCAAAATGGCCCCAATCTGAGTCGCGGCTTCAAAGAGGCGCGCGGTTTTAGAGTAGATGACCTGCATGTAACTCTCTTCAGTGGTATTGGGATCGTTACAGTTCATTAATTGCAGAACTTCCCCTTCCGCAATGACATTCACCGCTTCACTCATGAGTCCAAGGATCTTTAGTGATCCTAGCCCTGTCATCATCTGGAATGAACGGGTATAGATGAAGTCACCGACTAAAACACTAGCAGCATTACCAAAGGCGGCATTAGCGGTTGCTTTGCCACGTCGCATGTCTGACTCATCAACAACATCGTCATGCAGCAAGGTTGCTGTATGGATGAATTCAATAAATGCGGCCGCTGTCGTGTGCGCTTCTCCCTGATATCCCAAGGCTTTTGCCGATAGTATCGCAAGCAGTGGGCGTAGGCGTTTGCCACCGCCACTCACAATATAAAAGCCTAATTGGTTGATTAAACTTACATCAGAATTGAGTTGAGCTTGAATTGTTTCATTCACTTTTGCCATATCATCGGCAGTAAGCGTTTGGATAGCTTTAAAATCCATTATATACCCGGCTGAGGTTAGACCCTGTAAGGTTTATTTGTTCTATTTAATTTACGAATAGTACACTAAAAAACGTTGATTAATACATCACTAAAGGGCATGATTGCCGCACTTTTCTTTGGCGATTAGCTTTTCGCCAATTATTTTAAAATATGGCTTGTCATAGACGTATGGTTCACGTAGAATCTGCGCCCTATTGATTAGTTTAGCGCACACCCGAGTTGTTCAAATAACAACCATAGGCTGTGCGGAAAAAGCGGAGTAAAATATGTACGCTGTTTTCCAATCTGGTGGTAAACAACACCGAGTAAGCGAAGGTCAAACCCTTCGTTTAGAGAAATTAGACGTTGAAACTGGCGCAACAGTTGAATTTGATAAAGTTCTACTAATTGCAAACGGTGAAGAAATCTCAGTTGGCGCACCTCTAGTAGAGGGCGGTAAAATTACTGCTGAAGTAGTACAACACGGTCGTGGCGATAAAGTTAAAATCGTTAAGTTCCGTCGTCGTAAGCACTCTCGTAAGCAGCAAGGCCACCGTCAGTGGTTCACTGAAGTGAAAATCACTGGCATCAACGCTTAAGTATTAGGAGAGTTCTACAATGGCACACAAAAAAGCTGGCGGTTCTACTAATAACGGCCGCGATTCAGAAAGCAAACGTCTTGGTGTTAAGCGTTTTGGTGGTGAATCTGTTCTTGCAGGTAACATCATCGTTCGTCAACGTGGTACTAAGTTCCACGCTGGCACAAACGTTGGCATCGGTAAAGACCATACTCTTTTCGCTCTTACTGAAGGTAAAGTGAAATTTGAAGTTAAAGGTCCTAAAAACCGTAAATTCGTAAGCATCGATTCTGAGTAATTCTTAGTTTCAAGCTGAATTCAAAAGCCCTGCCTTTAGGCGGGGTTTTTTATTTATAGAGAGAACAAAAAGTAAGATCACTGTTCATAATAATGAGCTTATCTTCCTTTTTGTTCCTTTCGCAGGTGAACAATAGTTTTGAGGTGATCGATCTATTATTCTCGGATCTGCTAGAATTTATATCATGCTTAGTTGGGTGATATTGCAACGCACAAAATGCGGAGTAAAAGATGAAATTTGTTGATGAATCGACAGTAAAAGTAGAAGCGGGCGACGGCGGTAGCGGCGTTGTTAGTTTTTGGCGTGAAAAATTTGTTGCTAAAGGCGGCCCTGATGGCGGCGATGGCGGTGATGGCGGCGATGTTTATATCCAAGCTGACGAGAACCTAAATACTCTTGTTGACTACCGTTTCGAACGTTTCCATAAGGCTGAGCGTGGCACTAATGGTAGCGGCGGTAACTGTACTGGTAAGCGTGGTAAAGACAAAGTATTACGCGTACCTGTTGGTACTCGTGCTGTTGATATCCACACCAATGAAGTGGTGGGTGAAGTTGCTGAACACGGCAAAAAAATCATGGTTGCTAAAGGCGGCTGGCACGGTCTAGGTAACACTCGCTTTAAGTCGTCAGTGAACCGAGCTCCTCGTCAGAAGACTTTAGGTACTAAAGGTGAAGTTCGCGAACTGCGGTTAGAGCTATTGCTACTGGCTGATGTTGGTATGCTAGGTTTGCCTAACGCAGGTAAATCAACCTTTATTCGTTCTGTATCAGCAGCGAAACCAAAAGTTGCCGATTACCCATTTACTACGTTAATTCCAAGCTTGGGTGTGGTGAGTGTCGTTCCTGAGCGTAGCTTTGTTGTTGCCGATATCCCGGGTCTAATTGAAGGCGCTGCTGACGGTGCCGGTTTGGGCATTCGTTTCTTGAAGCACCTTGAACGTTGCCGCGTTCTTCTGCACATGATCGATATCATGCCAATTGATCAATCAGATCCTATTCAGAATGCACTGACGATCATTGATGAGCTAGAGCAATACAGTGAAAAAGTGGCAGAAAAACCTCGCTGGTTAGTGTTCAACAAAGTTGACTTAATGCCTGAAGAAGAAGCTGACAAGATCATTCAAAGTGTTCTTGATGCTCTTGGTTGGGAAGATGAGTACTTCAAGATTTCAGCAGTAAACAAGCAAGGCACTAAAGAGTTGTGCTTCAAGTTATCTACCTTCATGGAAAATCTACCTAAAGAAGCATTAGTGCTAAGTGAAGACGAAAAAGTTGACTTCATGTGGGATGATTACCATAAAGATGCGATGAGCGGTAAAGACGTCGTAACGGAAGATGACTGGGATGATGAAGATTGGGATGACGAAGAAGATGACGGCCATGTTGTCTACGTTCGTGACTAACTTCAGCTAGTTGACTAAAACCGCAATGTGAATTGCGGTTTTTTTGTATCTATATCATATCCCGTAAGCTATTTTTCATGCAGACTACTGCACTTATTGAATAATTGGCCAAATGGAAGGATTCATGGCATCAAAACAGAGAGCAACGTCGCGATTGATTGCTCAAGCAGGGCAAATGTTGTTGGCTCACGGAGCTGAAAGCGCATTAGTTGGTGACATTATGCGTCGAATTGGACTCGCAAGTGGAATGGATGAAGTGGAAGTCGCGCTTTCCGCTAACTCACTTGTGGTAACAACTATGATGGATGATCACTGCATCACAACAACCCGAAGTTGTCCTGATCGTGGGATCAACATGCGAGCGGTCACTCAGATCCAAAGGATCTGCATTATGCTTGAAAAAGGCATTGTAGATTACTCCCTTGCTCAGCAAAAACTAAATGAGATAAGTCCCGAGCGTTATAACCGCTGGCTTGTCGTATTCATGATTGGTTTATCTTGCGCTTCATTTAGTCATTTGGCCGGTGGTGACTGGTCTGTTTTTGCGATGACATTTCTTGCTTCTTCCTCTGGAATGATTGTTCGTCAAGAGATCGGGCATCGACACTTTAACCCTCTAATGAACTTTGCCGCGACGGCTTTTGTGACCAGTGCTATTTCAGCCCAAGCGGTGTTGTATAACATTGGTAATTTGCCTGAGATTGTCATGGCTTCTTCTGTATTAATGCTTGTTCCCGGTTTTCCGCTGATTAATGCCGTTGCCGATATGCTTAAAGGGCATATTAATATGGGCATTGCACGATTTGTTATGGCGAGCTTATTAACCTTAGCCACAAGTTTAGGCATTGTTGCAGCAATGAGTTTAACCGGAGTATGGGGGTGGGTTGGATAATGGATTATCAATTGATGGATTTACTTCTCGGACTGCTGAACGATATGTTTTTTGCCGCTATTCCTGCCGTTGGCTTTGCACTGGTGTTTAATGTGCCGCAGAAAGCATTAATTTACTGTGCGCTTGGTGGCTCTATTGGTCACGGAAGTCGCTATTTAATGATGCAGTTCGGTATTCCTATTGAGTGGGCCACCTTTTTCGCAGCCACCATTGTCGGCATGGTAGGTGTCCATTGGTCGCACAAATTTTTAGCTCATCCTAAGGTGTTTACCGTTGCGGCTTTGATTCCTATGGTTCCAGGAGTCTTCGCATTTAAAGCGATGATTGCTATGGTTGAAATTAATCATATGGGGTACACCCCAGAACTCGTCGCCACTTTAATGGAAAACTTTTTGAAGGCGATGTTCATTATCGCAGGTCTTGCGATTGGATTAGCGGTACCAGGGTTGCTATTCTATCGTCGCAGACCCATTGTGTAGCCTATCGCTAACCATGAACTCACTAAAATAGGATTATGATGATCATCAGTATGATTGCCGCTATGGCTAATGAACGTGTTATTGGAAAAGATAATCAGATGCCATGGCACTTGCCTGCTGATTTTGCTTGGTTCAAACGCAGTACTTTAGGTAAGCCTATTGTGATGGGGCGAAAAACCTATGATTCTATTGGTCGCCCTTTGCCAGGCCGTAAAAATATTGTGATCAGCCGAGATCCTGACTTAAAGATTGATGGTGTTGTGACCGTGACATCTATGGAAGCGGCGAAAGAAGCGGCCGGTGATTGTGCAGAGCTAATGGTTATTGGTGGTGGCTCCATCTATGAAACTTACCTCAATCAGGCAGATAAATTATATCTAACATTTATCGATACCGATATTGAAGGTGGTGATACTCAATTTCCTGAATGGGGACGGGGTTGGATTGAGTCATACTCAGAAAGCTATGCAGCTGACGATAAAAATGCTTATGACATGAGATTTGTTACGCTAGAGCGTGGTTAATCGCTTTTTATGCCCTGTGAGTCTACAGGGCATCATTATCATCTTTAGGACGCTATATTCACGGCGAAGTTATAGTGCTGGCTGAGTAAAAAATTGTTTATCTTCCCATCTGATCATAGTTAAGTGACCACCCCAAACACAGCCTGTATCTAACCCGATGACATCCTCCCCAGAGTATCCCTCAAGTGCAGCCCAGTGACCAAACAGAATAGGCTTTTCAAAGGCGACTCGTTGTGGAAGTTTGAACCAAGGCATAAGCTTGTCGTCATTGAGTTCATTAGGGGGGAGTTTACACTCCATATCTAAACGCATGTCATTAAAGCAGAAACGCATTCTGGTATAAGCGTTAATAATGTAACGGTAACGCTCTATTCCTGCCAGGTTGTCATCCCACAAATCGGGTTTGTTATCGTACATATTCGTGAGTAACCAACGCCACTGGGCACTAGACAATACCTCTTCAATCTCTTTGGCTGCTGCTCTTGCCTGTTCCAAATTCCATTGTGGTGAGACGCCAGCATGGCACATAACAAATTCATCATGTTCAGCTAAAAGAGGCTGTTTACGTAGCCAATGGAAGAGCTCATCTTTATCAGGGGCATCAAAAATATCGGCTGTTCTATCTTTTTCCTTGATCGGATGTATACCAATTGAGATTGCGAGAAGGTGGAGATCATGATTACCAAGCACCACTTTGGCTGCGCTACCTAGTGATTTTACGAATCGCAATGTTTCAAGTGATTTTGGACCACGAGCCACAAGGTCACCCGCAAGCCAAAGCGTATCTTGATTCGTGTCAAAAGAGACCGTATCTAAAAGCTGACGTAATTCATCGTAGCAACCCTGTATATCTCCAACGACATATGTGGACATAAATGGCTCTCTATCTGGCGTTAATTTAGGATGTTGGGAATCGCTAAGCGGAATGGATCAATTTCAGCAGCAAACTCTTGCCCGTGCTCATCACGCATGATGTATTTTCCTTGCATGACTCCAACAGGGGTTTCAATTGCCGTTCCGCTGCTATAGCTATACTCGTCGTTTGCATCAATAAATGGTTGTTGGCCAACCACACCATCCCCTTCAATCACAAGCTGCTTTCCATTGGCATCGGTGATCAGCCATTGACGGCTAATAAGCTGTACCGTTTGAGTGCTGAGGTTTCGGATGGTCATTAAATAAGCAAAGACGTAGCGTTTCTGTTCTGGCTGAGATTGCTCTTCAATGTATCTGGTTTGAACTTGGCACTTTATACAAGGGATGGATACGTCCATGTCATTCTCCTATAAAGGGGATTGCTAGCCGATAGAAAAAGGGTTCTAAATCTAATTTAGAACCCTTTATTTTAATTTGAAACGGCGTGATTATCTTCAAGCCAGTTTGCCATATCAACAAACTGTTTTAGCGTTAAATTCTCTGGACGCATGCTAGGGTTAACGCCCAACTCTTCCAAAATTTCTGTACTAAGAAGTGTTTTGTAGCAATTACGAACCGTTTTACGACGCTGGTTGAAACCTTCGCGACATACGCGATCTAACCATTTTAGGTTCTTCGCAGGGTAAGGTAACACTTCGTATGGCATTAAGCGCACGACAGCTGAATCCACTTTTGGTGGTGGGATGAATGCCGTTGGCGGCACTTCCAGAACCGGAACCACTTTACAAAAGTATTGTGCCATTACGGTTAAACGACCATAAGCTTTACTGCCAGGGCCGGCCGCTAAACGGTTCACCACTTCTTTTTGTAGCATGAAGTGCATATCTTGAATATCTTTATGAAACTCAAAGAGATGGAACATTAGAGGCGTTGAAATGTTGTATGGCAAGTTACCAAAAATACGCAGTTTGTTATTTGGTTTCACTAACTGTTCAAAATCGAAACGCATAGCATCACCTTCATGAATGGTCAGTTTATCTGCCAATTCAGGGTGGTTGCGAAGGCGTTCTGCGAGGTCTCGGTCAAGCTCGATAACTGTAAATTTCTCAACTTCACGGCCAACAGGCTCAGTGATGGCACCAAGTCCAGGACCAATTTCCACTAGGTTTTGACCTGGAAGTGGGTTGATAGCTGATACGATACCGTCAATGATATAAGGATCATGAAGGAAGTTTTGACCAAAACGTTTACGCGCTTTGTGTCCTAAGTGGACATCATTTCTCATTGTTTATTCTCTACTAATTCAATCGCGTGCGTGAGCGCTGTTCTAAAGCTCCCTGTATCCGCTTGGCCTGTCCCAGCCAAATCTAAAGCAGTACCGTGGTCTACCGATGTTCTGATAAAAGGCAGTCCAAGAGTAATGTTTACTGAGCGACCAAAGCCTTTGTACTTCAATACAGGCAGTACTTGATCGTGATACATTCCTAAAACAGCATCTGCATCTTGCAAATACTTGTCATTAAAGATGGTGTCTGCTGGTAATGGACCAATCAAATTTATACCATCTTGTTGTCGAATTTTATCTAGCGTTGGAGTGATCGTTTCGATCTCTTCACGTCCTAAACAGCCATCTTCTCCTGCATGCGGGTTTAAGCCACACACGTAGATTGATGGGTTTTCTATAGCAAACTTCTCGACTAAATCTTGATGTAAAATCTTGATGATTTTCTCAAGACGTTCTTCCGTGACCGCTTTCGAGACGTAAGCGAGTGGGATATGAGTTGTAACCAGAGCAACTCGTAATCCTTCGGTTGCCAACATCATCACTACTAGTGGTGTATTGGACTTTTCAGCAAAAAACTCAGTATGGCCGCTAAAAGCAACGCCAGCTCGGTTAATTACTCCCTTGTGAACAGGGCCGGTGACAATAGCATCAAATTCATCATTCATACAGCCTGTCGCGGCTCTTTCTAATGTATTTAATACGTAATGTCCATTCGCTTCATCTAAAGCTCCGGCGACGACAGGTGCCGCCAAGGGTAGATGATCAACAATCAAAGAGCCTGCTTTTTGTGGCTGAGCGGCTAACGTTGAGTCATAATCGATGAGTTCAACATCAATATTTAGCTCACGAGCTCTTTGATTTAATAAGTTTTTATCAGCACATACGACAATTTGATGAGTCCAAGATTCTCGTGACAATGCAAGTACGAGATCTGGTCCTATACCTGCTGGTTCACCAGCGGTTACGACTATGCGTCGAGTAATTGCCATTATTGCTCCTTAGCTTCAGCCATTTCAACAAATGCACTAGCACGAATTTCTTGCATCCATGCCCCTGCTTCTTCGTTAAATTTGCGATTGAAAAGGATGCGGTATGCTTTGTTTTTCAATGCTGCATCGGTTTTGTCGACTTCTCTGCGATCAAGAACTTCCACAATATGCCATCCATGAACCGTTTTAAATGGTTCGCTGATTTTGTTGACTGGCAATGTTTCTATTTGATGTTTGAATTCTGGAACATAAAGATCTGGCGTTTGGTATCCCAGTTCACCATTTTGAGCAGCAGAACCAGGGTCTTGGCTATATTGTTGAGCAAGATCCGCAAATGTAGCTTCTCCAGAATTGATACGTTGCGTGATGTTTAATAGCTCTTTCTTAACACCTTCATCGCTAAGGATTAAGGTCGGCTTAATCAATATATGACGAGCATTCACTTCCGTAACGGCAACAGTCTCTAGCCCTTTAATGTCTTCAATTTTTAGGATATGAAAGCCGACACCACTTCTAAATGGACCGATGATGCTGCCTTTATTTTGCAGTTTAATTTGATCGGCAAAGATCGTTGGCATCTCTTCTTTACGCATCCAACCCCAATCACCGCCTTGTAGCGCTTTTGGGCCTTTAGAGTAGGTGTAAGCCATTGTGCTGAAATCTGCGCCATTCGCGAGTTTTTCTGCAAGTTGATTTGCTTGTTCTTCGATCTCTGACTTCTCTTGCTGGTCATTAAATCGTAGCTGAATATGGCCAATTTTGTATTGTACGGTTGCATTCGTTTCTTGAGCTAGGATATTCGCAAGGTTATCCACTTCCGCTGGAAGAATGTTAATGCGGCGGCGAACCAGTGCATTACGCGCTTCACTGGCTGCGATTTCTTTACGAACTTGCTCGCGAAACGCAGGGTAGCTCAACCCTTCAGCCGCAATAGAAGCGCTGAGTTGTTCAATGGTTTGGTTATTCTCTTTTGCAATTTCAGCAATCGCTTCGTTCAGACGGTTATCATCAATACGAACCCCAATACGATCGGCTTCTTGGGTTTGAATTGTATCGAGAATGAGTTTCTCAATAACCTGTTCACGTAATACAGCTTCGCTTGGTAACGTTTGGTTGTTTTTCTTCGCATTGGCACGCAGTGTCTTCAGTGATGCATCAATATCGCTCTGCAATACGACACTTTCATTGACAATAACCGCCACTTTATCAAGCTCGACAGGGGCAGCATTCGCTTGTGCCATATTAAGAGTTGCCAATAGACTCAATAGAGTACATTTCCACGATTTCATTCAAAGTCTCATTTTGTTGGGGCTTACCTCATTAGAAGTAAGCCAAAATAGTAATTTAGTTAATACTTAGAGCATTAATTGTTTAGATAAAAAGGTCTACCGTAAGTGATCGCATTATCTGAAGTATCAATATCTCTTAATTCAGTTCGGGCTGAGCTGTTGGTTGCAAAACCTTCAATACCAAAGTTGATGCCAATGTTGTTTTCATAATCAGGTTTTGAGCCTTCAGAGCCAATGACTGCTTTATTCCAGCCTCGAATCTGATTTGAGTAAGTGAAGGCGATATACCAACAATCAGAGCGGTAACGCAAATTGGCTAGCCACTCAAGTTCCACATCTTCAGTTAGATCATGGTAATACTGACCGCTAATCGTCCATTTAGAATCAATATTGTAAGCGCCTAAGATCCCAGCTTGAGATATACCATCTTTTGTCACTTTGTTTAGGTCAGTAAACTCAATGGTATCTTCAATGTATTCTTTGGTTACGTAGCGATAGTTTGTCTGGATAAAGCCCTTTTTAAATTGGTATTCAAAAGTGCTGTTAGCCAGTTGCATTGAACCTAAGTCAATGTCGTACTGCATGCCACCATGATAAAATAGGAAGTCATCATAGTTAAAATCGGTTTCAATCGCCCATGATGAATAGTTGGATGATGACTCTTCATTCGACGCGATTTTAGTGGTCTTATCGATGTAGTAAATCTGACCAAATGAGATGTTCAGACGCTCTTTGTAGCTCTCATCAAAAAAGCGAGTACTTGCGCCATAGCTGACTTGGTTTGCTGGTGCGACTTTATCAACACTGCTGTATTTACGACTGCGGAACAGTCCGTAATAGTCGGTTTGTAGCAGAGTTGTATCGTAGTTATAAATATTGGTTTGATCTTCATCTGGTACATATAAGTATTGAACTTGTGGCTCTAAACTTTGTACATAGCCATCAAATATTTGAGTTTCACGCTCTAGATAAATTCCGGCATGAGTTCGAAACTCTGGAATAACGCGAGAAACTCTCTCATCTAAGCTATTTTTTAGATTGTTGGTATCTTGTGTGATGCTATCTAGATCTTGCTGATAGTAGGTTGCTAAGACTCGAGCTTCGGTTGTCCAACTCGCCCATGTATTTGATAGGGGAATGGTAATTCCGGGCTCTATATGAGCACGAGTAGCTGATGGCTTGGCTTTGTCATTAGTATCAAAGCGGCTAACTTGACTCTTTAGATCAAAGTTAACGTAGTTCCCCCAAAGAGGTGTGTAATAATTGAAGCCAACCTGCGGCAGTAGTCGGTAGGGTGAACTATCGTCAACTAAGACTTGGAAGTCACGAACTTGCAGTGACATATCCCAAAATTGTGAGCGATAAAATACCGCGCCTTCTTGCATGAGTTGACCATCTTCACGCTTACCAATATCAGAGTCTAAATCACGGAAATAATCGTTATCACTGACTTGAGAGTAGTCTGCCATGACCCTCCAGTTGCTATTGATGATACCGTCGTGTTTATATTGAAAAGCCCAACGCTCACCTGGGTCGGTATATTTTCTATCTGAACCTAAATATTCGGTTTTAATCTCACCTTCACCAAATCCATCGGTTAGGTAGCGGAAGTCAGCATCAAACTTTGTTCCACGCTCTTGCATATAAAGCGTGGTAATGGTGGCATCATAATCCGGAGCAATATTCCAATAAAATGGCATCTCAAATTCAAAACCATCACTAGAACCATAAGCGATGCTTGGGAATAAGAAGCCCGTCTTTCTTGTATTACCGATGGGTACCGTTATATAAGGGGCATAGAAAATAGGGACATCGAGCACTTCAAATCTTGGGTGATAGAATGTGGCGCTCTCTTCGTTTTGATCGACTTTGATTTCAGATGCAACCATGCGCCATGAATTGTCACCATCGGGACATGAGGTGATAGAACCATCTTGTAATTGGTAAACCGCTTTACCTGTTTTTGAGATATAAACGGCATCCCCACGACCTTGTTGGCAAACAAAGTTATATTGAGTATTTTCTAATTCAAACTCATTGCTGGCTAAATCGCTAGTTACGCGGGTCGAATTGGCTTCAAATTGCCCATCAGTAAAATGCACATTACCTTCAGCTATTGCAATGTTATCTTGTTGATGCAGTGTGATTTTATCGGCAGAAATAACCTTCTGACCCTGAGTTATTTTGACGTCACCAGAGTATGAAGCTTTATCGCCATTAATCGCTTCTAAGCTATCGGCAGTGACAACAATAGGCTCTTGATTCGCATTAGAATTGACAGAAGAGTCGATCAAACATTGATCTGTAGAGGGCATTTCCTGCACACTATCAGTTGCGGTAGTTTCTGCCTGGGCGGTTGGCACTAACAAAGCGGCGCTAATAGAAGCGGCTAAAAAGGTGCGGGAAAAACATTGCATTGAATTGAACTATCCTTTGTCACTAACTTAGCGGTTGTTTAACATACAACCGAAATGAGAAAAAATTATCTCCCTTATGATAAAGGAAATAAATGCATCCAGCACTATAAGACCACATTACTCCTAAAAAATTCATAGATAGAGAACACATAATGCAGATTTTTGGCAAAATTCTTGGCGCCTTTTTTGGTTTTTTATTTGGTGGCCCGTTGGGCGCCATGTTCGGACTTTTTCTAGGTCATCAATTTGACAAAGCTCGTCGCTTAAATCAGGCCGGCTTTAGAACGGCTGGTTTTGGTTCAGGGCCAAGCCAAGTGGAACGTCAGAACGAGTTCTTTAAAGCCGCATTTTCGGTGATGGGACATGTAGCAAAAGCAAAAGGCCAAGTTACACGTGAAGAGATCCAATTAGCTTCAACCATGATGGAACGCATGAATCTTCATGGCGAACAACGGAAAGCGGCGCAAGATGCATTTCGTGATGGTAAAGAGTCAGATTTCCCTTTAGATGAAGTGCTACAACGCGTCCGTGTTTCGACGGGAGGGCGTTTTGATTTAATGCAGTTCTTCTTAGAATTACAAATCTCCGCCGCATTTGCAGATGGTCAACTAGATCCGAGTGAGCGCAGTGTTTTACATAAAATAGCGCAAGGTCTTGGGTTTTCTGCGGAACAACTAGAACGTCGTTTGCACATGCAAGAGGCCGCGTTTCGTTTTCAGCAGGGCGGTGGTCAACAAGGTGGGCATGGCCAGCAAGGTAATTGGCAACAAGCCTCACAAGCAAGTCAATTGGCAGATGCCTATAATGTACTAGGTGTGAGTGAAGATACTGAGCCAAAAGAGCTTAAACGTGCTCACCGTAAATTGATGAACGAACATCATCCGGACAAGTTGATGGCGAAAGGCTTACCACCAGAAATGATGAATGTTGCAAAAGAGAAAGCACAAGAGATCCAAAATGCTTATGACTTAATTAAAAAAGTGAAAGGTATTAAATAGCAAGGAGCTATCTATGTATAAGGATGTACTGACGTTTTGGTTTGAAGAGTTGACTCCCGCAGATTGGTTCAGTCGTAGTGATGAACTGGATTCTTGTATTCAGCAGCGCTTTGGTGGTTTGTTGATTCAAGCTGCTCAAAGTGAGTTGTTTGACTGGAGGGATAGTGCGGAAGGGCGTTTAGCAGAGATCATTGTTCTTGATCAGTTCTCGCGCAATGTATATCGAGATACTGCACAAGCGTTCTCTGCTGACCCACTTGCATTAGGATTAGCTCAAGAGGCGATTGCGCAAGGCTGTGATCAACAACTGACGGCGATTCAGCGTAGTTTTTTATACATGCCTTTCATGCATAGTGAATCATTAAAAATTCATCAACAAGCGGTGGCGCTGTTTGAATCGAATGGCCTTGAAGGGAACGCTGAATTTGAACATAAACACAAAGTGATTATTGAGCGTTTTGGGCGTTACCCTCATCGTAATGATGTTTTAGGTCGCCCTTCAACGGCTGAAGAGGTTGAGTTTTTAACCCAGCCGAACTCTCGCTTTTAATGGTTACAGTCGTACGCTCTTCCTTTCGTGCTTACTTTTTATTTAGGTTCCAATCGTAGTCGTAAGTGATCTTTCCTTTAAAATCGGCAAGACCATTTCGATAGGAACCTAAGTGCTTAAATAATACCTCTTCTGAACCAAAATCCTCAATGAACCAGTCATATATCGAAGAGAGCTGTAAGTTCTTACCTTGTCGCAAGGCACCTTTGTCACTATTAATGTATTGATTCGCTGCGAGCTCAAGCAGTTGTTCGGTATTGTCGGCACGGAATGCTGTAGCTTGTAAATTTGGACAACCTAAACTGGCGCAATTAACGGCATAATGGGTGCGTGGATCTTGCCAGATTGGACGCAAGATTCGGTGTTCAATATCATTTAAGGTCAACGTTTTTCCTGCAACCGTCGTGATGTCCTCTCCCCAAGGTCCAAAACTGAAGAATCCACCAAGCTTGGTTATTGACTCTATCGGGTAATTTTCGATGATGATGTTGACGGTTAGGGCGTTATAGAAGTTGACCCAATAGGCATATTGTTCGTTTTTTGAATAGTGGCGAGGATCCAGCGACGCGAGTTGCTTTAGATAATTCGTGAGTTTGTTTTGATCGGTTCTGGTCACTTTGTCATACGCAAAAAGGGTGTTTTCACCTTCAACGCTCAAATATTGATTTAAAATCTCCTGCCAAGATTGATGAGATATTTTGGCTGTGTTTGTTTCGTCACTTTGATTCCAATAAGACCATAAGTCAGATTTTGGCGCCGCAAGGCTAGAGGTGGAGAAGAGAATGATGAGGAAGGATAAAATGTATTTCATTGAAGGCTCCACTAGAAATTTGAATGATACAGCTTAACTTATCAGACCTTGTCGCTTCGTATTATATTTCAAGTTAAACAAGGAAAAGGTGAGCCACATACATGACTCACCTTTATCGCTATTCTTACCTTTAAAACGATGACTGAATTATCTATTTTAAAAAGTTGGGAATAGTGGTTTCGTATTGAGCAATCTTATCCGCGTGTTGCAGCGTTAAACCAATATTATCTAACCCATTTAATAAGCAGTGGCGACGGAATTCATCAATCTCAAAAGAGTATTGCTTACCATTCGCTGTGACTAACATGGCTTCCAAATCTATTGTAACTTTAGCCCCTTCGTTTGCTTCGATAAACTGGAAGATCTCATCGACTTCAGATTCCGTTAAGCGAACGGGTACCATTTGGTTATTGATGGAGTTGCCGTAAAAAATATCAGCAAAACTTGGGGCGATCATCACTTGGATGCCATAATCCGCGAGTGCCCAAGGTGCGTGTTCACGCGAGGAGCCACAACCAAAGTTTTCACGGGCAAGCAGAACCGTAGCGCCTTGATAGCGAGGGGCATTCATCACAAACTCTGGATTAGGTTGTTCACCTGCATCATCAAGAAAACGCCAATCGTGAAATAGGTGTTTACCAAAACCAATGCGATTTACTTTTTGTAAAAATTGTTTTGGTATGATGGCATCCGTATCAATGTTTGCCGTATCTAAAGGAACGACTAGACCTGTATGTTGCTTAAAACCTGACATAGTGAATTCCTTTTATGCGTGTTCAGTAATGGTGCGAATATCAACAAAGTGACCCGCAATTGCGGCAGCCGCAGCCATCGCTGGACTGACTAGGTGAGTTCGACCATCACGGCCTTGGCGACCTTCAAAGTTACGATTAGATGTTGATGCACAACGCTCTTGGGGGCCTAGTCGGTCGTTGTTCATAGCAAGACACATAGAACAACCCGGTAGACGCCATTCAAAGCCAGCTTCTTTAAATATCACATCCAAACCTTCTTTTTCTGCTTGTGCTTTTACTTGTTCAGAACCTGGAACAATCAGAGCTTGAACATGAGCCGCCACTTTATTGCCCTTGGCTACAGCCGCCGCCGCGCGCATGTCTTCAATACGTGAGTTAGTACATGAGCCAACAAATACTTTATCGACATTGTAATCAGACAGAGATTTACCTGCTTCAAGTCCCATGTAAGCTAATGCTTTTTCAGCTGAAGCTTTTTCTACTGGGTCAGCAAAACTCTCAGGTGCAGGGATTGGTTGATCAACGGCAATCACTTGACCCGGGTTTGTGCCCCAAGTCACTTGCGGTTTAATCTCTGAGGCATCAAGGGTGACTACCGCATCAAATTCTGCGTCATCATCCGTTTTTAGTGAAGACCAGTACTCGATAGCTGCCGTTAAATCTTCGCCTTGAGGTGAAAATTTACGGCCAGTGATGTAATCAAATGTGGTTTGGTCAGGTGCAATTAAACCGGCTTTAGCGCCTAGCTCAATTGCCATGTTACATACCGTCATACGACCTTCCATCGTTAGATCGGTAATGGCTTCACCGCAAAATTCAACCACGTAGCCTGTACCACCCGCAGCGGTTGTTTTGCCGATGATGGCAAGAACGATATCTTTTGCCGTAATGCCTTCGGCTACTTTGCCTTTAACTTCGATTTTCATGGTTTTAGCACGCGCTTGTTTTAGCGTTTGTGTCGCTAATACGTGCTCAACTTCAGAGGTACCAATACCAAAAGCCAAAGAACCAAATGCGCCGTGGGTTGCTGTGTGTGAATCACCACAAACAATCGTCATACCCGGTAAAGTGATACCAAGCTCTGGCCCCATAACATGAACAATACCTTGGTATTTATGGTTGAGATCGTAAAGGGTTACGCCAAACTCTTCACAGTTTTTAGACAGTGTTTCCATTTGGATACGAGCCATTTCACCAGAGGCATTAATGTCTTTGGTTTGGGTCGATACGTTATGATCCATGGTTGCGAAAGTTTTACCGACTTGGCGAACTTTACGGCCTTTTTCACGTAGGCCATCAAACGCTTGTGGTGACGTTACTTCATGCACCAAATGGCGATCGATGTATAAAATTGGGTTTTCACCTTCCGCTGCAACGGCAACATGGGCATCGTAAATTTTTTCGTATAATGTTTTTGCGTTAGACATTGCTTCTTCCTTGAATTACGAATTCAAAATGTATTCAGCGATTTTATCGCCCATTGCTGAGGTCGTTAGGGCTGGCTTATCACCGGCTAGATCCGCCGTAAGTTCACCGGCTGACAGCGCTTTAGATACGGCAGCTTCAATGCTTTGTGCTGCTTCTTCTTCACCTAGGCTGTAACGTAACATCAGTGCTGCAGATAAGATCTGAGCTACTGGGTTTGCGATGTTTTTACCTGCGATATCTGGAGCTGAACCACCTGCTGGTTCATACAAACCAAAGTTGCTTTCATTCAGGCTTGCAGAAGGAAGCATGCCCATTGAACCTGTGATCATCGCGCACTCATCAGAGATGATGTCACCAAAGATGTTTGAACACAGCATCACATCAAATTGAGAAGGGTCTTTAATTAGCTGCATGGTCGCGTTATCAATATACATGTGGTTTAGTTTTACATCTGGGTAATCTTGAGCGATCTCTTCGACCACTTCACGCCATAAAATTGAGCTTTGTAGAACGTTGGCTTTATCGATTGAGTAGACGTTCTTATTACGTAGGCGAGCCGACTCAAAAGCAATTTTGGCGATACGTTCAATTTCATAACGGTGATAAATTTCAGTATCAAATGCTTTCTCGTTTGGCCCTTCGCCTTCACGACCTTTTGGCTGACCAAAGTAGATACCACCAGTCAGTTCACGAACCACCACGATATCAAAACCACGCTCTGAAATGTCAGCACGCAATGGAGAGAAGTTTTCTAATCCTTTATGGATCTGGGCTGGACGAAGGTTACAAAACAGTTGGAAATGCTTACGTAAAGGCAGTAGAGCACCACGTTCCGGTTGATCATTTGGTGGAAGATGTTCCCACTTAGGACCACCAACAGAACCAAATAATACGGCATCAGATTCTTCACAGCCTTTCACAGTACTTTCAGGAAGTGGACAGCCGTGGTTATCAATCGCAATACCGCCAACATCATGTTGTTCGCGAGAGAATGAAATCGCGTGTTTTTTCTCAATGGCATCCAGTACTTTATGCGCTTGTTCCATCACCTCTGGGCCAATACCATCGCCCGGTAAAATGGCAATCTTGTATGTTTTATTCGTCATGTTAATCCTTTAATCTTTTTATTTAACTTGGTCAGTCAGGGGAGAGTTTACTTCCTCTGACTTAAAATTATTGTCTGCTTCTTCTAAACTGCGGCAATCTTCTTTTGTTTCATTTCAGCAATTTGATCGGCTCGGTGAATGCTATTGATTACATGCAGTAGTGCTTGGCCAGACGCTTCGATAATATCGGTCGCTAAGCCAGTACCGTGATATTTACGACCTTTATAGTTAGCAATGATATCGGCTTGGCCTAAACCATCCTCACCCTCACCTTTCGCGGTTAGGTGGAACTTGTCCAATACGATTTCGTAACCCGTTAATTTGTAAATACACTGGTAAAGAGCATCAACGGGACCATTTCCGACAGCGGCTTCGCATTTTTCTTCATCACCACATAATAACTTGATGCTGGTGGTCGCCATTACACTGCCTGATTGCACACTTAGATAGTTCAGCTTATAGAAATCATCTTCATCACGAAGGTTAGCGAAATGCATCAATGCTTCTAAATCATAATCAAAGACTTGGCCTTTACGGTCGGCCAGTTTCACGAAATCAGCGTAAAGCGTATCGAGGTTATACTCTTCTTCTTTGTAACCCATCCCATCCATGTGGCTCTTAACAGCTGCACGGCCAGAACGACTGGTTAGGTTCAACGCTTGGTTTTTCAGACCAATCGACTCTGGAGTCATGATCTCATAAGTATTTTTATTCTTAAGCATGCCATCTTGGTGGATACCAGAAGAGTGGCTAAAAGCGTTCGCCCCAACAATGGCTTTATTGCTTTGAATTGGCATATTGCACAGTTGACTGACTAGCTTGCTGGTGCGGTGGATTTCATCATTTTTAAGCCCTGTTCGAACCCCTAAAAACTCTGAACGGGTTTGAAGGATCATTGCAATCTCTTCTAATGAACAGTTACCCGCACGCTCACCAATGCCATTGATGGTGCCTTCTACTTGTCGAGCCCCGGCTTGAACCGCCGCAATAGAGTTAGCAACCGACATGCCTAAATCATCATGACAGTGAACCGAAATGATGGCTTTATCGATGTTCGGTACGCGGTTGAATAGCTGCTGGATGATGCCACCAAACTCATTAGGAACCGTGTAGCCAACCGTATCTGGAATGTTGATGGTGTTAGCGCCTGCATTAATCGCCGCTTCAACCATGCGGCAAAGGTTATCGATCGGTGTACGACCAGCATCTTCGCAAGAAAATTCCACATCATCCGTATAGTTACGAGCGTGTTTCACCGCCTTGACGCCCATTTCGACAACGTCATCATAGCTGCGACGAAGCTTATCTTGAACATGAACGGTTGAGGTTGAAATAAAGGTGTGAATACGGAACGCTTCTGCCACTTTTAACGCTTCGGCAGCGGCATCAATATCTTTGGCGACAGCACGAGACAAACCACAAATACGGCTGTTTTTGATATTTCTTGCGATAGTTTGGACGGATTCAAAATCGCCAGGTGAAGACACTGGGAAACCGGCTTCGATTACATCGACACCCAGTCGTTCAAGCGCATAGGCAATTTGCAGTTTTTCTTTCACTGTCAAACTGGCGGAGAGTGCTTGTTCGCCATCACGTAATGTGGTGTCGAAAATGATGACTTGATCGTTCATGAGTGCTTCCTTCTTCCGATGTAGACCGTTTACTTCCATAGAATAATTTTAAGGTAATCGTTGGTTTTATATGCGTAGCACGCTTAAATTTTTACCGTTATAAAAAAACCCGCATCAAGTGCGGGTTTCTAGAAATTGTGTACATATTCGCCGTTCACAACCTACCCGCGTGCATTGCTCACGATCAGGAGGAGGTTCAGTAGAAGTGGCGAAGTTAACATCATTACACAAGTATCCTTAAAATTTGTTAACCACATATTTACCGTAAATTTCATTAAGCGTCAAACAAGAAAATCTATTATCCTCCTCACACTTAGAATGGAATCTTTGCAATTAACTCTTGTGGGTGCTTTATTTGGTGTTTTATGCTGATTATTCCAACATCTTCCTGCTGATGATGTCACGTGATTTTATATATGCAGGTTAATATCTTATATGTAGAGTTGGTTTATTGTTAACAAGAGAAAGAAAGGAAAATAGACGATAGGCGTGTTGAGTTAATGACCACTAAATTAACATTTTTACGTTTCTATGAGCTTGGTTCGATTAATTAATCATTTGATTGATTAGTGTTGAATTAATCTCCTGCTTATTTGATTCATTTCTACCTATAATTAATCGCATGATTAATTGAGTAGAGAAGGGCGGCCGTGACAACGAGAAAAGCAGGGAGACCTCAGCAAGATGTGGATGTTAGAGCGCTGTTGATTCAGCATGCTCGTGATCTGTTTGTGGTTCAGCCTTATGACAAGGTATCAACTCGCCTCATTGCAGAACGCGCGGGCGTCAACATCGCAATGATCCGGTATTATTTTGGTAATAAGGCGGGGTTGTTCGAAACCATGTTGCGAGAAACATTACGCCCGATGCAGTTACAGATGAATAAATTAGTTCAAGATAGCAACCAAGAGAACTTTCTAGACTTGATGCGAACTTATTATAAAGAGATGGTTAAGGTACCGAAGTTTCCCCGTTTGATTGCCCAAGTGATGAATATGCCGCCCTCTGAAATGCAAAGGGAGTTACTAGAAAAAGTATTCCTTGATGTGACGAAACCGGCTCAAGATGTCATTTTTGACAAGCTTGTTGAACGTGGTGTACTGAAACCCGGAATGGATCCCAAGTTATGTCGGGTCTCTTATATAAGCTTAATGGTTTTTCCCTTTATCGCTCCTCCCCCTCTACTTGCTTTTCATGGCATCGAAATCAATGAAGAATTTCTAAATCGATTACTCGAACATAACATCAAATTGATGACTCATGGTTTTATCCAAAAAGATAATATTCAAGGACCAGAATAATGAAAGTGAACCGCAAATTTCTTTTCTTCCCTGCGTTAGCGGTAGGTGTTGTCGTTTTAGTACTGGCGATTAATTTACGCCCTGATTTACCGACAAACCCTGCCACCGATAGAGCCCGACTCGTGGA
Organism: Vibrio sp. 03-59-1; assembly: GCF_013114135.1. Lineage (NCBI taxonomy): Bacteria > Pseudomonadati > Pseudomonadota > Gammaproteobacteria > Vibrionales > Vibrionaceae > Vibrio > Vibrio sp. 03-59-1. Next base: position 197,460 of record NZ_VTYA01000005.1, on the reverse strand, counting down.
TACGATGCCGTTAGAACTTAAATCCATGGCTCCTGTTGCTATTGGTTATGGCAAAGTGACGCCTAAATTTGAATGGAAAGCGATCGCAGAAGTCACAGGAAAGGTGGTGTATCGTCACCCCAATTTAGAGAAAGGTCAGGTACTTCCGAAAGATACTGAAATTATCAGAATTGATCCCTTAGATTACGAATTAAAGTTGACCCAAGCTCAAGCGGATCTGAAATCAAGCCAGACTCAATTAGCGAAACTGTCGTTAGAAGAGCGAAACTTGCAACAAACGCTTGGAATCGAACAAAACCGTTTGTCATTGAGTAAACAAGAATTAGGACGTATCGAAAATTTGCGTAAGAAGGGTCTCTCTTCTCAGTCTGATGTGGATCAACAGACGCAAAGCTATTTATCCCAGCAAAAACTCGTCCAAGATATGAAGAATCAACTACAGCTTTTTCCTGACGAGCAGAAAGTTGCGCAAGCTGTTGTTAGAGTGAATCAATCGAAGGTCCAAGAAGCCCAGCGTTCATTAGATAAAACATCGATCCGCTTACCTCGTTCTTTACGAATCGCCAGTGTGGATATCGAGATAAACCAAGTGGTGAACTTACAGCAAACGATGGTGGTAGGGCATGGAATGGATGTAATGGAAGTAGAAGCACAACTTTCGATTCATGACATGCATACCCTTGCTTCAAGTGTTGGTTCGTTTACTCGCGATGATGCAGGTATTCCTAAACCGGATATGGCGTTCATTAACGCAGAAATTGAATTGAACAGTGGTAATTTAAAAGCTATTTGGCCTGCGAAAGTTGCACGTATCAGTGAAACGGTTGATGTGAATCAAGCGACTGCTGGTGTCATTTTAGAAGCGACGCAAAATTACGCCGATCTGACGCCGGAAAGTTTACCGCCTTTAGTCAATGGGATGTTTGTACAAGCGACCATTGAAGGTCAGCAGCAACCAAGTTGGGTTATTCCTGAAAGAGCATTGCATGGCAATCGCATCTACCTTATGAGCCCTGAATCTCGATTGGAAATCCGAACGATTGAAGTGTTGTACCGCAGAGATAACCAAGTCGTTATCAATGGGGATATCGAACAAGGAGAACGCTTGGTTCTGAATGATCTTCTTCCTGCGATTGATGGAATGATGCTACGCGAAGCGACGGTGAACTCAGTTAATAGTACAGGAGCGAATCAAGTAGGAGACGAGTCATGATCCGTTTTTTCTCTCGCCATCCAACGGCCGCAAACTTATTGATGCTGGGTTTGCTCGTACTTGGTATCACATCTTTATCGACGATCAAACGTGAAACCTTTCCAGAGTTTGATCCTCCATACATCATGGCGAGTGTGATCTATCCCGGAGCCTCCCCTCAAGAAGTTGAGGAGAGCTTATGTGTACGTATGGAAGATTCGGTGGATGGCTTAGCTAATATTGAAGAGACTCAGTGTGAAGCGGTTGAAGGTTCGGCTCGGTTGATCTTAAAGTTGAACGAGAAAGCAGACATCGGGCGAATGCTGGTGGATGTTCAAACTCAGATCAACTCAATCAATGATTTTCCCACTGAGATCGAATCACCAATGGTTCAAGAGCTTGACTGGAATGAGCCCGTTGTTGATGTTGCGATCACAGCCGATACCAGTTGGCCAGAGTTAAAGGCTTATGCTGAAGATCTTAAACGTACCATGAAGCTTGATTATGGCGTCTCTTTGGTGTCGGTTAGAGGCTTTTCAGATCACCAGTATCGTGTAGAGCTCGATACTCAAGCTATTCGTCAATTAGGGTTAAGCGTCGGTGATATCGCGGAACAGATCGGGCGTCAGAACGTTAAATTACCGAGTGGTAGCATTGAAACTCGAGATAAAAACTTTTTAATCCGTTTTGATGAACGTCGAGTGACGCCTGAAGAGTTGGAATCGATCGTCGTAGCATCGGGCGCAAATGGATCCTTGATCCGTTTACGAGATATCGCCACGATCACCGATCGTTTTGAGTTGGATGAACAGAAAGTATTGTTTGATGGTAAGCCATCTGCGTTACTGAAGATCAGTAAAAACAAAGAAGATGACGCGCTGAGAATCAAAGATCAAGTCACGCGATTTGTGGAAGACCAACGTAAAATTGCACCGGATGGCGTAACGCTACAATTGACCAATGATCTCTCATCTGTATTGTGGGATCGTCTGACCATGATGGTCAAGAACGGGTGGCAAGGGATCATTCTTGTGTTTGCTACCATGTGGCTATTTTTTAGTTTCCGCTACTCTTTTTGGGTAGCGGCAGGTTTACCCGTCGCATTTTTGGGCGGTCTATTCTTGATGGCTAATATCGGTTTATCGATCAACATCATGTCACTGGTTGGTTTGCTAATGGCAATAGGGATCATGATGGATGATGCGATTGTGATTGCTGAATCGATCGCGTCCCACTTAGACAGAGGGCAGAATATTGACGATGCGGTCTATAATGGCGTTCGAAAAGTATTCCCTGGCGTGCTCTCCTCATTTTTAACCACAGTATGTATTTTTGGTAGCTTGCTCTTTTTAGAGGGTGAAATGGGGGCCGTGTTAAAAGCGGTGCCGCAAGTACTGATTTTAGTCTTATCATTAAGCCTAATCGAAGCGTTTCTAATTCTACCCAACCACCTTGCTCATTCATTGCATAAAGAGAAGAAAGAGAAGGCTCCGCTAAAATTCAAACGTGTTTTGCTAGATAGATTTGAGCAATTTCGTAATACCACGTTGGTTAATGCCGTTGGAAAAGTGGTTCAGTTTCGTTATGCCTTCTTGGGTGGTGTAGTTGCGCTGATGCTGATATCCATCTCTTTAATCGTAGGTGGTGGGGTGAAATTTGTTCCGTTCCCTGATCTTGATGGTGATACTGCTGAGGTTCGCATCATCCTGCCTCCCGGCACATCACTGATGCACACTGAAAAAGTCGTTGAGCAGGTGGTCTCATCAGCGAAGCGACTTAATGAAACGTGGTCTAAAGAGGTTGAGAATGGGATCCCACTCGTAGAGCATATTACCAGTAAGTTTAATGTTAATGCGGATGCCAATGAATCTGGACCACATCTGGCGACAGTGCGCTTAGATCTCCTTGGGGCAGAGAGCCGTAACACTCGAATCGATGATTTTGTTGATGCATGGCGCAAAGATGTCGGAGATCTTGCGGAACCGATCTCCATGGTCTTCAAGCAACCAACTATGGGGCCTGGTGGCCGAGCTATTGAGATCCGAGTAAAGCATGATGATTTGGATGAACTAAAACAGGCATCCATTGATATTCAAACCTATTTGAACACATTCGATGGTGTGACGGGTGTGCTTGATGACATGCGAATGGGTAAAGAGGAGATTCTCGTTAAGCTCAGACCCGGTGCGGAAACGTATGGCGTGAATGGGCAGATGATCGCGGCACAGCTAAGGGCTGCATTTTTTGGTCAAAGTGCCGATGAAATACAGCTTGGTGTTGAGAATATTTCGATTGAAGTGCGTTTAAATAAAACGGAAGCGGGTGATCTTCAACGCTTGTCTAACTTCCCCATTATTACACCAGATGGAAGTCAAATCCCACTGGCCACACTGGCAACATTAGATTTCCAGCGTAACTATGTACGAATTCAACGTATTGATGGTTTAAGAACGATCAGCGTATATGGTGACATAGATAATAAGAAGGCCAGTTCGACTGAAATTGTTCGCCAGTTTCAAAGTGATGAAATGCCGAAATTGTTAGATAAGTACTCAGGACTTCGATTTGATTTTGAAGGCGAAGCAAAAGACTCCGCGAAAACGGGAGCCTCAATGGGGAAAGGTTTCTTACTTGGATTGTTTGGTGTATTTATTATCTTAAGTTTCCAGTTCCGTAGTTACTTAGAACCTTTTGTCGTGATGCTTGCGATCCCATTGGCTTTCATTGGTGTTGTGTGGGGGCATTGGCTATTAGGACACTCTTTAAGTATGCCGAGCATCATGGGGTTTGTATCGTTAGCGGGGATAGTGGTCAATGACTCTATTCTATTAGTGCAGTACATTCGTCACCATGTGGATGAAGGTGATAATGTCCATGATTCAGTCGTAAAAGCGAGTCGAGAAAGATTCCGCGCAGTGTTTTTAACTTCGATGACAACCGCCGCTGGGTTATTACCACTGCTAATGGAAACGAGCCTTCAAGCGCAGGTGATTCAACCTCTAGTCATCTCCATCGTCTTCGGGATTTTTGCTTCTACATTATTGGTGTTGTTCATGATACCAGCCGCTTATGCGGTGTTGGCTGACTTTGGCTTAATTCATAAACATGAGCCAATTGATATGGAAGCCTAATCTTCGTTCGTTTGATTCTGTGATACAAAAAATAGGCCCTGAATGCTTGATGCGTTCAGGGCTTTTTAGTCTCAATGTTTCTCAACTACCCGGAGTTTGATTTGTGCACAACAGCTAAATATCAATGTTATCTATTTTAAGGCTGACCCATTTACGCTGTTTTTAGGTTTGGGTTGTTACTCATTCATAGCGGGAATGAAATGTAACAAATGTAACAAAACCCATAACTCACCATGATGTTTAATGTAAAAGTGATAAAAAGGTGGTTTTTATAGTTTTTTATAAAACTGTAATAGTCTGTTTTAAAAGATAAATTATATAAATAGGGTAAAATTAGCTGATTCTTTCTCAATCTTGTTGGTGTCGCTAGATTGATTGGTTAATAGTTGTGTTGTTCCTAGATATATCTGAGTCGTCAATATGACAATTTCTGGTTATCTATTACGACTAACTTTAAGCAAATACTATTGACTACCAGTAAGAGGCGTCCCCTATGTTAGATAAGAAAAATGCAATGAGTGCCATTGCAAGCTACCGAATGGAAAGTACTTTACGTGGAGTTGATTTGAACCTTCTGACAGTGTTTGATGCTGTTATGCAGGAGCAAAATATTACCCGTGCAGCGCACAATTTAGGGATGTCTCAACCAGCAGTCAGCAATGCTGTTGCTCGGTTAAAAGTTATGTTCAATGATGAACTCTTCATGCGTCAAGGCCGTGGTATTCAACCCACTCAACGAGCTCGTCAACTATTCGGACCGATGCGCCAAGCGTTGCAATTAATTCGTAATGAACTGCCAAGTTCTGTATTTAATCCTGAGTCTTCAACTCGACTGTTCAAGCTGGCGATTTGTAGCCCTTGCGACATGCGTTTTGCACCGAAAATCATGACCAATATCCATGAACAAGCACCCGATGTTCAACTTCATATGGATGCGGAATTTGACCGTAAGCTTTCTGAGCGTATGCGTTACCAAGAGATCGACTTTGTGATTGATTACGCCCGTTTTGATGAGCAAGGCTTCTCTAGCACTGAAATATTCCAAGATGAGTTAGTTGTTGTTACTTCAAGTTCTCACCCGCGTATTCAAGGTGATGTGACGGCAAATCAGCTGCTGAATGAGAAACATGCCAAGCTCTCTAAAATTCACGGTCAGCGTAGTTTCTCTGAGCAAGCGTATCGAGACTTAGATTGTCCTGCTTACTATGAAGGGACGAGTTTAAGTAATGTATTGTACGTTGTGGGGCAGTCAGAATTAGTGACCATCGCACCACGCTGGATGGTTGAAAATGCGGCAAATAAGGATCAACTGAATATCATCCAGTTCCCATTTGATAATGCATCTATTTGCGGCTACTTGAGCTGGCATGAGTCGAGCGAAAAAGACAAAGGCCATATCTGGTTACGAGATCAGCTGATGATGATCTGCGGTGAAGTTGTTGCAGTGAAATAACGGTCCGATAGCTCTGTTGCTTTAACCCTAAACCGTGAATCACTGTTTAGGGTTTTTTTATGGTTTTAAGACGAGGTATTATTTTAGGGTATAGCAAACTATTAGTGATAACTTTGACACTCGTCAGTTGCCTTTTTTTACATCGAAGGTACACTTGTGCGCTCAAACGCTTACAGGTGTAAGCCAAAGGTAAGAGACATGGCCAACTTAGATTTTCACATCGTAAAAAAAATCCGTGAGCAAGTAGCAAAAGGCGGAGACCGTGCAGCCCTAAAGCATAAAAAAAATAATGCTTGGCAAGATATTAGCTGGAAACAGTTTGGTCAGCAGATAGACACACTTTCTTTAGCTTTACTCTCTCGAGGTTTAAAAGTTCAGGATAAAATTGGTATCTTTTCGAACAACATGCCTGAATGGAGTTTCGCCGATTTTGGTTCGCTTCAGGTTCGTGCTGTCACGGTTCCTATTTATCCGACCAACACACCAGCACAATCGTCATACATTATTCAAAATGCAGATGTTAAAGTTCTGTTTGTTGGAGAGCAGGCTCAATTTGATGCTGCTGTTACTCTTTATGAAGAGTGTGAGCAATTAGAGTTAATTGTTGCAATGTCGGCAACGGTCGATCTTCAAGGTCATGAGTTTGCGATGTCATGGGCTGATTTCATGGCAACGGCGGATGAGGCTCATCAACCAGAACTGGATAAACGTATTGCTGATGCCAATATGGATGACTTGCTGACGTTAATCTACACTTCTGGTACCACAGGGCAGCCTAAAGGTGTGATGCTTGATTACATGAATATCGGCTCTCAGCTTAAAGCACATGATGAGCGATTAAGCTTAACGCCTGATGATGTCTCTCTTGCATTCTTACCACTATCACATGTATTTGAACGTGCATGGAGCTTCTACGTATTGTACAACGGTGCGACTAACTGTTACCTGCAAGATACGATGCAAGTTCGTGATGCGCTAACTGAATTACGCCCAACCGTGATGTCAGCTGTACCGCGTTTTTATGAAAAAATATTCTCAGCTATTCATGAAAAAGTGTCTAAAGCCCCGTTTATCCGTAAAGTGCTCTTTACTTGGGCGGTGAACATGGGTGCGAAAATGTCGGTGTGTCACCAAGAAGGTCGTACTCCGTCATTTATGTTACAGAGAAGCCATCGCTTGGCGGATAAATTAGTTCTGTCTAAGTTACGAGCACTGCTTGGTGGTCGAATCAATTTCATGCCATGTGGTGGTGCGAAGTTAGATGAAACGATAGGCCGTTTTTTCCATGCTATCGGTATTAACGTCAAGCTTGGCTACGGCATGACTGAAACGACCGCAACGGTATCTTGCTGGGATGATAAATGCTTCAACCCAGATTCTATTGGTATGTCGATGCCTGGCGCACAAGTTAAAATTGGTGCGAATAATGAGATTCTTGTTCGTGGTCCTATGGTGATGCGCGGCTACTACAAGATGCCAGAAGAGACCGAAAAAACGTTTGATGAACACGGTTTTTTGAAAACAGGAGATGCTGGTCATTTTGATGAGAATGGCAATTTATTCATTACCGACCGAATCAAAGAGCTGATGAAAACATCAGGTGGTAAATACATAGCACCGCAAGTGATTGAAGGTGCGATCGGTAAAGATCACTACGTTGAACAGATTGCGATTATTGCCGATACGCGAAAATTTGTGTCTGCATTGATTGTTCCTTGTTTCGATACGCTAGAAGAGTACGCGAAAGAGCTTAATATTAAGTATCACGATCGCTTAGAGCTGATTAAACATAATGAAGTGGTTGAGATGTTTGAAAAGCGAGTGAATGGCTTACAGACTGAGCTAGCGAAATTCGAGCAAGTGAAGAAATTTAAGTTGCTACCGAAAGCTTTTTCGATGGATAAAGGTGAGTTGACACCAACTCAGAAATTGCGTCGTAAAGTCATTAACGATAGGTATCAGGACGAAATTGAAGAAATGTACACAGAAAAGAAGAAAGATAAGTAATTTTCTGTGAGATAAATTTTCAGTTGCTTAAAAATCCCCCATTTTAATATTGGATTATTAGTGGGGGATTTTTGTTGCAGCTTACAAATTGAAATCTGTTTTATCACACACTTTTATTTCGTATTTTGATGACGATTTAGCGCTTTCTATTAAAATATTATCCTCTTTTATTTACCCACTATGAAAGTTAAACCTGATCTGAGCTTACTAGTTGGCATCTTCATCTTTTATTTTTACTAACGATAGAATATTTATAAAAACCTTTCAAACCCCCCATTAGACCCAATGATAATAAAGGGTTACAGTTGTTGCGTACCCTCTCTTTTTGTTATGACAAAAGGAAGGCATAGCCGAAAAGTGGAAGTATTTCGATTTAGGCTAAAAATAAGACCTAGACTATGGAAAACCAGAGCCAACCGTATTACCAATACAGATGGTTTCAGGTAAGGAGAATATAGATGGAAATGTTATCTGGCTCAGAGATGATCGTACAGTCTTTGATTGATGAAGGTGTTGAGCAAATTTTCGGTTATCCGGGTGGTTCAGTGCTTGATATATACGATGCTTTGCACGCAAAAACGGACGATATACAGCATGTTCTTGTTCGTCATGAACAAGCAGCGACACACATGGCGGACGGCTATGCGAGAGCATCGGGTAAACCGGGTGTGGTACTTGTCTGTTCTGGACCTGGAGCGACGAATACAATTACGGGTATTGCGACTGCTTATATGGACTCCATTCCTATGGTTGTGCTATCAGGAAACGTGCCTAATAACCTTATCGGTAATGATGCCTTCCAAGAGTGTGACATGGTGGGGGTTTCGCGCCCTGTCGTGAAACATAGCTTTTTGGTTAAGAAAGCAGAAGACATTCCAGAGACCATAAAGAAAGCCTTCTATATTGCATCAACGGGCAGACCTGGACCTGTGGTGGTCGATTTGCCAAAAGATGTCATGAATCCACAAATAAAATTCCCTTACCATTATCCTGAGTCGATTAAGTTGCGTTCATACAACCCAACAACGACAGGTCATAAAGGACAGATAAAGAAAGCCTTGAAAGCGCTTTTAGAAGCTAAGAAACCCGTACTTTATGTTGGGGGAGGTGCCATAATTTCGGAAGCGGATCGTCAAATTATGCAGCTATCTGAAAGCTTAAATCTTCCAGTGGTAAGCACCTTAATGGGTCTTGGCGCTTTTCCTGGCACCCACAAAAATGCGTTAGGCATGCTAGGTATGCACGGCACCTACGAAGCCAATATGACCATGCATAATGCGGATCTTATTTTCGGTATTGGTGTTCGTTTTGATGATCGTACGACCAATAACCTTGAGAAGTATTGCCCCGATGCAAAAGTAATTCATATCGATATTGATCCGTCATCGATCTCTAAAAACGTACATGTTGATCTTCCCATTGTTGGTTCTGCTGAAGTTGTACTTGATTCAATGTTGACACTGCTTATCGAGCAAGGTGGATCGAATGATGAAACCGCGATAGAAAGCTGGTGGAAAGATATTAATCAATGGCAGTCACGTAACTGCTTGAGTTATGACAAGTCGAGTGAGCGGATTAAGCCTCAACAAGTCATCGAAACTTTACACAAACTAACAGGTGGTGATGCCTTTGTTGCGTCAGATGTTGGCCAGCACCAAATGTTTGCCGCTCTCTATTATCCGTTTAACAAACCACGTCGCTGGATCAATTCTGGTGGCCTCGGCACTATGGGGTTCGGTTTTCCTGCCGCTTTAGGCGTTAAATTTACTCATCCAACGGAAGAGGTGGTATGTGTGACGGGGGATGGCAGTATTCAAATGAATATTCAAGAGCTGTCTACGGCAATGCAATACGATATACCCGTGAAAATAATCAATTTGAATAACCGTTTTCTCGGTATGGTGAAACAGTGGCAAGATATTATTTATCAAGGTCGTCACTCTAACTCTTACATGGATTCTGTCCCAGATTTTGCGGCCATTGCAGAAGCGTACGGCCACGTTGGTATTCGAATTAACACACCTGATGAGCTTGAAGCAGGATTGAAAAAAGCATTGGATATGAAGGACCGTTTGGTTTTTGTAGATATTAATGTAGATGAAAATGAACACGTTTACCCTATGCAAATAAAAGGCGAGGGCATGGATAATATGTGGCTAAGCAAGACGGAGAGAACCTAATATGAGACATATTCTTTCACTATTATTAGAGAACCAACCGGGTTCATTATCTCGTGTTGTAGGGCTATTTTCGCAGCGTGGTTACAACATTGAATCGCTGACGGTTTCACCAACCGATGACGAAACACTTTCTCGCCTCAACATTACCACTGAATCTGATTCATTAGAGCTTGAGCAAATTCAGAAGCAACTGCATAAACTGATAGATGTACTTAAAGTTCAAGAAATATCTGAATTTGAGCACATTGAACGTGAATTGATGATGGTGAAGGTAAAGGCGGGTGGTTTTGCTCGCGCGGAAGTTAAGCGCACCGCTGATATTTTCCGAGGGCAGATTGTTGATGTCACAGCGTCCCAATATACCGTGCAGCTAGCTGGTACAAGTGAAAAGCTTGATGCATTCATTCAAGCCATTTCTGAGGTTACCGACGTAATCGAAGTCGCTCGAAGTGGCGTAGTAGGAATTGCTCGTGGAGAGCGTGCCTTAAAAGCCTAACTATTGATCGCGGTAATTAATTGACCACTTATTGATTTGAGCCACTTATTTGAAGTGGCTTTATCGTTTTTTAAAGTATGATGGGTGGTATAATGTTTTTTCATTAATTAGTGCCGTGAAGTGTAGGAATGGTAGTGAGATATAAAAAAGAAGCGGCTGTTATTCTAGCCGTGAGTTTGTTCTTGGGATCATTACTTTCGCTTTACTATCACCAACGGGCTGATTCAATTTATACAGACACGGCAAGGCAGATCGCCAATCAAACACTTGACCAGTTAGAGTTTACTGCACGTGAATCTGAACATCTGCGTTACCAAATGAAATCAGTGGTGAGTTTACTTAGCCACAGTACTGTTTTACTGGACTATACATCCTCTCCTGAGCCTGATAAGAAGAAATTTCTCGAAGATAATTGGAAATCCATAGCGTCGAAACAGAAGTGGTTCACACAGATCCGCTTTTTGGATCTTAATGGTATGGAACAAGTCCGAGTTAACTATGATGTCAAAAATGATCTTGCGAGTACTGCCGCAGAGTTGCAAGATAAATCTCAAAGAGATTATTTTAAGTTATCTCAAAATATAGAAAGTGATGAAATCTTAACAACTAAGATAGGTCTTGAAGTTGAACACGGGAAACTTGTCCAGCCTTATATCCCTACATTACGTTTAAGCATACCGGTGAGCAGTAGCTCCGGTAGAATTGGCTTTTTGATCACTAACTTAGATCTCTGGTATATCGCGGACCGATTGAGCTACTCGACAGATAAAAATCTTAACTTAGAAATTTTAGATGAGAGTGGTTTCTTTCTTTCCAGCGATGACAAAGACAAATTATTCGGTTCGGTTTTATCTCAGCGCAGTCAGTTTAATCTCCCTTATCAACATCCTAATATATGGCAATTGATGCAAAAGAAAAAAAGTGGTTATACCTACGAAGATAACAACTTATTTGTCTTTAACCGGGTTGAATTAAGAGGTGAAGAGACTCTATATTTATTGGTAAAAATTGAACCTCATCGAATACAACATTATGCATTGCCACAAATTAAATCGTTAGAAAAACAGGTCTCTTTTGTTTTAGGGCTCGTGCTGCTTTTTTCGATACCATCTCTATTTTTTAGTCTGTACTCACGACGAAGAAGTATGGAAAGTAAACTCGCTCAAGCAGCGCTAAGTGGCATGTCTGCTGTCATGATCACCGATCTCTCGTATCGAGTCTTAATGGTGAATCAGGAGTTCGAAAATATAACCGGTTATAGCTCGGGGTCAATTGAAGGGAGAGGGATCCTTCGACTTCTTTTTCGTAATAAAGCTTCAGATGAAGCCTTCTCTATATGGTCAAGCTTGGCTAAAGATCGCCGATGGGAAGGGGAGGTAGAATGTCTCACACAGATGGGCTCTCCTTTTATCGGATTGATTCGAATTCATGGTGTATTGGATCATTCAGATAAAGTCAGTTATTACATAGTATCGATTGTGGATATTACTGAGCGAAAAGAGTTAGAAGATAAATTCCGAAACTTAAGTGAAAGAGATGCATTAACTCAGTTATGGAATCGTCGTAAATTTGATGAAACGATAGATCATCATACGGCTCTTTTGCCGCCTGGTTCTGAAAGCAGTCAAACTTGTTTAGCCTTGATTGATATTGACCATTTTAAGCTGATTAATGATAACTCAGGACATGATGAAGGCGATCGAGTGATAAAAGTGGTGGCCTCTTTATTGGCAGAGAATGTCAGAGACTCGGACTTTGTCGCGAGAGTTGGCGGAGAGGAGTTCGCTATCATTATGCCTTGTATAGGCCTTGATAATGCGGAGTTGTTGCTAAACCGATTACGACGATTGATTGAGGGCTCTATGGAGGCACCTGTGACGATAAGTATCGGATATAGCAACATTACTTTAGATAGCCGTGAAACTTATAAGAAGTCAGATATTGCACTTTATGAATCAAAAGCATTGGGTCGTAACAGGGTGACATCGGCTTAATGTAGGCTTTCTAAGCAATACTTTGCCATTTAGCGGTGATTGGTGGTTAGACTAAAGTCTAATGCTTAACCAATTTTAGGCTAAACTTGGTAGAAGGTAAGTGGATATATTTTTGAATTGACCATGCTTCATTCAAAAATTCTTATCTTTTTGAGAAAGGATTCGTGCAGTAAAGCAAAAAATAATAAGGAAATCATACAGTCTAGTTACAGAGGCATCGTATGTTAAGCCATTTTCTAGTGAGGCTCACGATAGGTATTTTGGTGGTATTGGGTATTCAATTAAGTGCTCTCTACTTTTTACCTATGGTTTTGTTACTCAACACACACCATAAAGAATTTTTTGGATGGTGAACATTGAAGACATTAAGCAATGTTAGTAGCACTATTCATATTATTCTAAATAGCAAAAAGTCGGGATTTAACCCGATTTTTTGTTTTCAGCATGGCCGCTCTTTAGCCTGTAACCGCCATCAAATTAAGCGGCGTTAATGATGGTCTCAATTTCTTTCATTGAACCAGCAAGGTGCTTATCAAGTAAATCAAGCGCTTGATCGGTGTTCTTTGCTAAAACAAGCTTCATGATCATTTCGTGTTCATCAATGTTGAATAGCTCGCTTGAGCTATCTGGGTTCGATGTCATGGCTAAGTAGCGATAGCGTTTAACTTGATTGATTAAGTCGCTGAAGAATTCAAACATATTCTTTGAGTCAGCCCCTTCTAATAGAGCGACATGAAATTGGTGATGTCTCTCTTCCCATTCCGTATAGTCAAAATGGTCTTGATTATTCTTCACACGTGAAAGCTTATGGTAAGACGTTAATACATCAAGCTCCCAGTTTTCATCTCCGGAGTTAATCGCTTTCTTCAGTAAAACAGAAGAGACGACACGTAGGCTTTCATACAAGTCATGAAGTTCGACGACAGATACCGATGCAACCCAACAGCCTTTTTGTGGTGCTAACTTCACGTATTTGCTCCACGACAATTGAACCAGCGCTTCACGAATTGGAGATGCTCCAACATTATATTTGTCTTTTAATTCAGCAACGACCAATTTTTGGCTAGGAAGTAGCTCACCGTTAAGAATATCTTGGCGAATCATTTGGCAAACTTTATCTGTCAGAGTTGGGCTAGACACGTTGGAACCTCATTTAATAGTCGTGTGGAGTCGAGACACGATGATAATTAATTTAACGGTACGAAGTACTAATGAGATCGATAATACAGCGTACTGATTAATTGGGCAAGTAAGATTCATAAAAAAAGAGAGCCGAAGCTCTCTTTTATATTTTTTTGATAAATACGTTGTTCTTATAGAACTTGTACAGATACTGTGTTTGTGCAAGAAGATACTAATGCACCAGATACCATTACAACGATATCGCCTTTATTACCTAAACCAGACTCAAGAGCAAGTTTCTTACCGTTGATGTAGAAGTCATCAGTGCTGTCTAGAGAATCAACAACAACAGGAGTTACACCTTTAGTAAGAACAAGCTGAGCTGCTGTTTTAGTGTTGTTTGTTAGTGCGATGATGTTTGCTGTTGGGAAGTACTTACGTACTGAACGAGCAGATTTACCACCTTCAGTTGAAACAACGATTAGCGGAGCTGCTAGTTTCTCAGCTGTATCTACAGCACTTTTACATACTGCTTCAGTGATACGTAGACGTGGGCTATCTAGACGAGAGCTTAGCTCTGCTTTTAGAGCGCCATCTGTACGGTTACAGATTTGAGCCATGATAGTTACAGCTTCAACAGGGTATTTACCTTTAGCTGTTTCGCCAGAAAGCATTACCGCATCAGTACCATCCATAACCGCGTTTGCAACGTCGCCAGCTTCAGCACGAGTTGGACGTGGGTTGCTGATCATAGAATCAAGCATTTGAGTTGCAGTGATAACCATCTTACGAGCACGGTTACACTTCTCGATCATCATTTTTTGAGCGAAGATTACTTCTTCAGCTGGGATTTCAACACCTAGATCGCCACGAGCAACCATGATGCCGTCAGAAGCTTCAAGAATAGAATCGAAGTTATCAACACCTTCTTGGTTCTCAATTTTAGAGATGATGTGGATGTTTTCGCCGCCGTTAGCGTTTAGAAGCTCACGGATTTCTTTAACGTCTTCTTCTTTACGGATGAAAGAAGCAGCAACGAAATCTACGCCTTGCTCACAGCCAAACTTAAGGTCTGCTTTGTCTTTCTCAGAAAGAGCAGGAAGTTGAACAGAAACGCCAGGAAGGTTAACACCTTTGTTTTCGCCTAGAGCACCGTTGTTAAGAACTTTACACTTAACTTCAGTTTCTGTTGTTGCGATAACTTCCATTTCGATTAGGCCGTCATCAACAAGGATAGTGTTACCTGCTGTTAGGTCTTTAGCGAAACCTAGGTAAGTTACTGCTACTACGTCTTTGTTACCAACAACTGTTGCGTCAGTTGTGAAAGTGAACTCTTGACCAGCTACTAGATCTACGTCGTTACCATCTTCAAGTTTGATAGTACGGATTTCTGGACCTTTAGTATCTAAAAGGATAGCAAGTTGCTGACCTTTTGCTTCCATAACAGAACGGAAGTTCGCGATGCGAGTGCCATGTTCAGCGAAGTCACCGTGAGAGAAGTTTAGACGCATAACGTTCATGCCTGCATCTACAAGTTCAGTTAGTTTCTCTACAGATTCTGTTTTAGGGCCAATCGTACATACGATTTTGGTCTTTTTCATGGAAGGTGCTCTCCGGTAAATATAATTTAAATTGAAATTTTTGTATTGGTATCTGAAGGCTACTCGTTCAATCACTTTTCATATCAGCAATCGTCTCATCTTGAGCAGTCTTTAAAGCCATCAGATCTGAAAGTCTTTCATCAACTTTAGTCATTTTATGACCAGTTGGTCTGTCTATTTTGGCTGTTTTTTGTGACTTACTCGACTATATCGGGAGAAAGTGGCAAAAAAATGACAGCTAATTTTGTAATTTATTTTCTTTTCGGAGGCGGATTCTAGCATTGAATTGATCTTATTTCACTGGTTAAGAATTGTCTTAGGACAAGGTTTTTGCGCTATTTATTAATTTTTTAGGTCGAAATAAATAGACCTTATTGTTTCGACTTGATTATAATAAGTTCTGAAACGAAACTTTGTTTAAGAGTATTAAATGTCGAAACGAAACACTCAGTTAAGAAGGCACACAATAGCCAATCTGGTAACAGAGAAAGGTGAAGTGAGTGTTGATGAGTTATCTATCAAATTTGGAACATCGGAAGTCACCATTAGAAAGGATCTTGCCTCTTTAGAGAAGAATGGTCAGCTCCTGCGTCGTTATGGTGGTGCGATTGCTTTACCAAAAGAGGTAGTGAATGATGAGTTGAGTCAAAATGTTTCGGATCGAAAGATAGCACTTGCAAGTGCCGCAGCTGAACTGATCAGAGACCATAACCGGATCGTGATAGACAGTGGTAGTACGACTGGGGCATTAATTCAGCAGCTTAATCATAAGCGCGGCCTAGTGGTTATGACTAATTCATTGAATGTTGCGAGTGCTCTCAATGAATTAGAAAGTGAACCTACACTTTTAATGACAGGCGGAACTTGGGACATGCATTCGGAATCTTTCCAAGGGCAAGTCGCTGAGTCTGTATTAAGAGCTTACGATTTTGACCAACTATTTATTGGTGCTGATGGAATCGATTTAGAGCGTGGCACGACGACATTTAATGAGTTAGTTGGGTTAAGTAAAGTCATGGCAGAAGTGTCACGTGAAGTGATTGTCATGGTGGAATCTGAAAAAGTAGGGCGAAAAATCCCGAATCTAGAACTGTCATGGGAAAGCATTGATGTATTAATTACCGATGCTGAGCTCTCTGAAGCCGATTTACAAACAATAGAATCAAATAATGTTCGAGTTATTCGAGCATAAACAAAATGCAATTAATTTCTTATCACTATACTGAATAGATTCAGTACCAGTGGGTTTGCTTGCCGCCGATAAGAAATAATCAAAAAATTAATAATATTGGAGACGTTTTATGTGTGGGATTGTTGGTGCAGTAGCACAGCGTGATGTAGCAGAAATTTTAGTTGAAGGTCTACGTAGGCTTGAGTACCGTGGATATGACTCTGCGGGTGTTGCTGTTGTCGATCAAGATTCAAAACTAACTCGAGTTCGTCGCTTAGGTAAAGTGAAAGAACTTGCTGCGGCAGTGGAAGAGCAAGAAGTGCTTGGCGGCACTGGTATTGCACACACTCGCTGGGCAACGCACGGTGAACCTTCAGAAGTGAATGCACATCCACATGTTTCTGGTGATATTTCATTAGTACATAACGGTATTATTGAAAACCATGAAGAGTTACGTTCTCTGCTTAAAAGTCGCGGCTATGAATTCCAATCTCAAACAGATACTGAAGTTATTGCTCATTTAGTAGAGTGGGAACTGCGTACTTCTGAGACTCTTGTTGAGGCACTACAAAAGACAGCTAAGCAGCTAGATGGCGCATATGGCACCGTAGCCTTTGATCGTAAAGATCCTAGTCGTGTTGTGGTTGCTCGCTCTGGTAGCCCTATTGTTATCGGTTTTGGTGTTGGTGAAAACTTCCTTGCATCTGACCAACTTGCTCTTTTAAGTGTGACACGCCGCTTTATGTACCTAGAAGAAGGTGATGTTGCTGAAGTTACTCGTCGTGACGTAACCGTTTATGATCAGCAAGGTGAACAGGTTGAGCGCGAGATTGTTGAGTCTAATATCGAACAAGATGCTGGAGATAAAGGAAAGTTCCGCCACTTCATGCAGAAAGAGATTTTTGAGCAACCAAAAGCTCTTATTAATACGATGGAAGGACGAATCACTGATAAAGCCGTGATCACAGAAAGCATAGGTGTGAATGCGGTTGAGATCTTAAACAAAGTTGAACACGTACAGATCATCGCTTGCGGTACTTCTTACAATGCAGGTATGACGGCGCGTTACTGGTTTGAATCTCTTGCGGGTGTGAGTTGTGATGTTGAGATCGCATCAGAATTCCGTTATCGCAAATTTGTCACTCGTCCAAATAGCTTATTGATTACGCTTTCTCAGTCAGGCGAAACCGCAGACACGCTAGCCGCGCTTCGATTAGCGAAAGAGAAAGGCTACATGGGAGCTATGACGGTTTGTAACGTTGCTGGTTCATCATTAGTTCGTGAATCTGATTTTGCCTTCATGACTCGTGCTGGTGCAGAAATTGGCGTTGCATCGACCAAAGCATTCACGACTCAATTATCAGCTTTACTTATGCTTGTGACAGCCTTAGGTAAGCAAAAGAACCTGATCTGTACTGAAAAAGAAGAAGAGATTGTAAAAGCGCTGCATGAATTACCTGCTCAAATTGAAACGGCACTTTCATTCGATAAAGAAATTGAAGCGTTAGCACCAGACTTTGCCGATAAACACCACACGTTATTCTTAGGACGTGGAGAGTTTTACCCAATAGCGGTTGAAGCATCACTTAAGTTGAAAGAAATTTCTTACATTCACGCTGAAGCTTACGCTGCGGGTGAATTGAAACATGGCCCACTGGCTCTGATTGATGCGGACATGCCTGTTGTTGTTGTTGCTCCAAGTAATGAATTACTAGAGAAATTAAAATCGAATGTAGAAGAAGTGCGTGCTCGTGGCGGCCTACTATATGTATTCGCTGATGAAGAGGCTGGTTTTGAAGCTGATGAAGGAATGAAAATCATCACAATGCCGCACGTTAGTGAGATCACCGCACCAATCTATTACACAGTGCCAATGCAACTGCTGTCGTATCACGTTGCACTGATTAAAGGTACGGATGTCGATCAACCTCGTAATTTAGCTAAAGCAGTGACGGTAGAGTAATTCACTTAGCTTTAAAATCCTCATAGTAAATGGCGATGTGTCTTTTGGTTGCATTGCCATTTTTACCCCTTCCTTTTCTCCAAAATCCATTACTACTCACTGCCAATATTCGAAATCTCGATGGCTAATAACTCGAACTATTGAAAGGCTACTATTAGTTTTCGTTGGTATTCAGTGACGCGGAAAATAAAAAACCACTTTAATATAAAGTGGTTTAAGTTGTTATTAAGTGAACGGTAACTTATAGATCTTGAATGTTCTCAGCTTCTAGATCTTGGAAATATTTAAGCGTTTTCACTTTTAGTTCTTGCTGTGCTGGTTCATCAGCAACGATAACGGCTTTTGGATGCATTTGAAGCGCAGTAACCGTCCACATGTGGTTCACAGAGCCTTCGATAGCCATTTGAAGCGCTTGAGCCTTGTTATGACCTTGCGAGAGGATCATGACTTCTTCAGCGTCGAGTAGTGTTGCTACACCAATGGTTAATGCAAATTTTGGTACCTGATTCATATCATTATCGAAGAAGCGTGAGTTTGCGATGCGCGTATCTGGCGTTAGAGTTTTGATACGAGTGCGAGAAGATAGAGAAGAACCTGGTTCATTGAATGCGATGTGACCGTCGATGCCTACCCCACCCATGAACAGGTTGATTTTCCCGTAAGAACGAATTTTTTCTTCATATGCAGCGCAATGTGTATCGATGTCTTCTGCTAAGCCATCAAGTAGGTTGATGTTCTCCTCTTGAATGTCAACGTGATTGAAAAAGTTGTCATACATAAAAGAGCGGTAAGACTCTGGGTGGTTTGGATCGATACCGACATATTCATCCATGTTGAAAGTTACAACATGCTTGAAACTAATGTCGCCAGCTTTGTAAAGTGCGATCAGCTCTTTGTATGTAGTTAAAGGAGTACTGCCTGTCGGCAAACCAAGAACAAATGGACGGTCTGCTGTTGGGTTGAATGCGTTGATCTTGCTTGCAATGTGACGAGCTGCCCATTTACCAACTTGTGCAGCATTACTTAGAGGAATTAGTCTCATTTGTCTTTTCCTATAGAAATAGTATTGGATGTAATTCTTAATTTTCATTATAAAATAAGATTGAAATGTTGGCTAGTTTTTTCGCGATTTAAGCTGTACTTCAACGATAGTAAGATTTGATTATTGTCACCATTGTGAATTTTAGAGAAAAAATCATCCTGTTTTTTAGTTTGATTAAAAAAGAATGAGAGACCCGTTTGATTACGAACTATTGGCTTGCAAGCTCGCTAGGAAATCTCATCTCTTAAGATATAAGTAGGGTTCTTGTTACTGAGGGCGAACTATTGGGAAAATCTTGCAATCGTGAATGTGGTATTAAGTCGGCAGTTCTTGGATAGAGATGTTTTTAGAAGTAAGAGCCCATCGGTATCAGGCTCTTCTGCAAATACTAACTTGGAAAACTAGACATTATCGCTATTTAAGAAAAATGTAAGATATGGCCTATCAGTCGTACTTAGAATTGTTCATTCTTACTTTTGTTTAATTGGTATTCTTGAACAGCCACAATCAATTCTGGGCGATTGATAAACTTCCAAATGAAATACGGTGGAATAAGGAAGGCTATGAAATACAAAGATTCATGGAAGAAGGTACTCGCGATGATATCTTCATGACTGAAATATGCGATGCCTCCCATGATATCGAGCAGGAAACTCAATACAGCAAACGCAGTTGAAACGATTAGAGCCAAGCCCAGCAAGTCCCTTAGAAAATTTTTAGACGCTGTCATATATATTCTCCTCAATATGAACGCCAGTAAAAATACGCCTCTCATCGCTATCTTTATTTGATCTCCATCACTATTTTTTTGTAAGTAATAAGAATAGATTTTATATGCCTGTATTTACATATTGGATGGAAATTACTGCATTGAATAACATGATTTTTTAACAAATTAGCCCACTAAAATCATAGTGGGCTAATGTGCTGGTTTAAGGGTTTAAGGGTTTAAGGGTTTAAGGGTTTAAGTATCTAATTGTTATTCAAATATGCCTTTGTTGAGATATCTGTCCACCCACGGACTTTTTGTAGGTAGTTTGCCTGTGATTCGATGATTTTTCTGGCTAGAGGATCTTGGCTTGCTTGCTCTTCTAATAGTTGCTCTGTCGCTAAACGCATGGTACTCAAAACTTCAGGCGGAAAATCTCTAATTTTAATATCAGGATATTCAGCAAGCATCGAACTCCAGCTATTTGCATTTGCATCTATGGCTTGTACGTACATATCAAATGCCGCAACGCGGAAAGCGGTTTCTAAAATTATCTGTAAATCTGCTGGTAATTTATCCCACGTTTTCTTATTCACTAGGAACTGGGTTTCTGAACCTGGTTCATGCCACGCAGTATAATAGAAAGGAGCAATTTTCTGAAAGCCCATACGAAGATCAAAAGCGGGCCCAACCCACTCTAAGGCATCTATTGTTCCACGTTCAAGAGAGGTAAAGAGTTCTCCTGGTGCAATGTTGGTTGGCTTTGCTCCTACCTTTGCGAATACCTCGCCAGCAAAACCTGGAATGCGCATTTTAAGCCCTTGTAGGTCGTCGATAGATTTAATCTCTTTCTTAAACCAACCTCCCATTTGGATATCAGAGTTACCTCCAGGGAAGGAGAGTAAGTTATGCGGTGCGTACACCTCTTGCATTAGCTCCATGCCCCCACCACGATAAAACCACGCATACTGCTCTGTTGTCATCATTCCGAATGGCATTGATGAGAAGTATAGGGTGTTTGGAACCTTGCCTTTCCAATAGTAAGAGCTTGAGTGGCCTAGATCGTATTGCCCTGACTTCACCATGTCGAAAATACCCAACGGCGCTTTGTGCTTGTTTGCGGAATCAATGCGGATCTGTAAGCGGCCGTTAGACATTTCATTGGCAAGCTTCGCCATATTTTTAGTTGCATCGCCAAGGATAGGGGTATTTGGTCCCCAGGTTTCAGCGAGTTTTAATCTATAGGTTTTCTCTGCGGCATGTAGTGACAAAGAGAGTGTGGCAATCGCTGCCATAGCCATTGTTTTTAAAAGTAATAGGACTTTATTGTTAGTTTTCATTCATTCCTCTTTTCTAGCTTTAATTATTATTGGCAAAGCTAGATTCACGGGGTATGTGTGTTAGGTCAAATGAGTTATAGGTAATCTTGGGAGATAAAACTGATCGTATATTCTAGAGGTAGGAGAGAGGTGATTGGTTATATGTTGGAATATTCATATATGGATGGTTGTTAATTCTTTCTTGCTTAGTGTAGATGGTGGTTTATCGTTATTGTTTAATTGATGCTCTTATCACGTAGTTAGCTGTGATCATGCATTCGAATGTAGGAATCGCTAATGGTTCGATGCTGAATTGTGATTTGTCTTAGAGAGTCGTTAATACCCAGAAAGCAAAAAGCCAGAGCAGCGTAAACTGTTCTGGCTTTTCTAATTTGGTGGCCCCTCCCAGATTTGAACTGGGGACCGAACGATTATGAGTCGTGCGCTCTAACCACTGAGCTAAGGGGCCGAATAGGGGATAGATTATAGGGGATGCGGCTTAATGTGTCTAGATACTAAATAGGGCATTTGCGCTTAGTTTTTATCCACTTAGACTAGTAGATACAAAAAAAGGTGAGCCAACGCTCACCTTTTTTAAATGTTGCTTATAAATCGTTCAAACTGTCGATTTCTTTACTAACGATTATTCGTCTAAGAAGCTACGCAGTGTTTCTGAACGACTTGGGTGACGCAGTTTACGAAGTGCTTTTGCTTCGATCTGACGGATACGCTCACGAGTAACGTCGAACTGCTTACCAACTTCTTCCAAAGTATGGTCAGTATTCATATCGATACCAAAACGCATGCGCAGTACTTTAGCTTCACGAGGAGTTAAGCCAGCAAGAACGTCTTTAGTTGCGCCACGTAGGCTTGTCGCCGTCGCAGAGTCTAAAGGTAGCTCTAGAGTTGTATCCTCGATGAAATCACCTAGATGCGAATCTTCGTCGTCACCGATTGGTGTCTCCATTGAGATTGGCTCTTTAGCAATTTTCAGTACTTTGCGGATCTTGTCTTCTGGCATCTGCATGCGTTCAGCAAGCTCTTCCGGTAACGGTTCACGGCCCATCTCTTGTAGCATTTGACGCGAGATGCGGTTTAGTTTGTTGATCGTTTCGATCATGTGAACTGGAATACGGATAGTACGCGCTTGGTCTGCAATAGAACGAGTAATTGCTTGACGGATCCACCACGTTGCATAAGTTGAGAACTTATAACCACGACGGTATTCAAACTTATCAACCGCTTTCATCAGACCGATGTTACCTTCTTGGATTAGATCCAGGAACTGTAGACCACGGTTGGTGTACTTTTTAGCAATTGAGATTACTAGACGTAAGTTTGCCTCAACCATCTCTTTCTTCGCACGACGAGCTTTAGCTTCACCGATAGACATGCGACGGCTGATGTCTTTAATGCTTTGAACCGTTAACGATGTTTCACGCTCAATGATGTTCAATTTTTGAATCGAACGGCGGATTTCGTATTCGTTACGCTTCACTTTTTCTGCGTATGGTTTACCAGAAGCAAGCACTTCATCTAACCATGCTTCACTAGATTCGTTACCAGTGAATAGCGCAACAAAAGATTTCTTCGGCATTTTTCCGTATTCAACGGTTTGACGGATGATCAAACGCTCTTGAGTACGAACACGGTCCATCGACGTACGAAGTTCTTTTACTAGGTAATCAAACTTTTTAGGCGTCAGACGGAATTCGCGGAAAACGTCTTGCATCAATTCTGTGGCTTTAGCTGCTTTTGCGCTGTCAGCACCATGTTCATTGATAGCAAGTTGACGATTCTGGTAGCTATTTCGAAGATCGGTAAATTTCTCTAGAGCAAGCTCTGGATCAATACCTGTATCTTCTTCTTCCTCATCCTCTTCGTCGTCTTCTTTATCTTCGCCTTCTTTATCTGCGTCTGCTAAATCTGTTTCAGCTAATTCAGAACCGATGTGAGTCGCGGTTGGAGCCGCAGTGCCATCGTCATTTGGATCAACGAAACCAGAGATAATATCGGTAAGACGAAGTTCTTCAGCAAGGACTTTATCAAACTGTTCAAGAATGTATGGAATAGTACCTGGGTATTCAGCCACAGAGGATTGAACTTGGTAAATACCATCTTCAATACGCTTTGCAATATCGATCTCGCCTTCACGAGTCAATAGCTCAACAGTACCCATTTCACGCATATACATGCGGACTGGATCAGTTGTACGGCCAATTTCGCTCTCTACACTAGATAGTGCAGCAGCGGCAGCTTCAGCTGCATCTTCATCTGTGACAGATTCGTCATCATTCAATGCAAGATCATCAGCATCAGGAGCAGTTTCAACTACCTTGATACCCATGTCATTGATCATTTGAATAATGTCTTCTACCTGCTCTGAATCAACGATCTCTTCAGGTAGGTGGTCATTTACTTCGGCGTAGGTCAGATAGCCTTGTTCTTTGCCTTTAATGACAAGTAATTTTAGCTGTGACTGCGGACTTTGATCCATAGACGATATCCAACTTCAAGTTCTGGTGGCGGAATTAGTATGCGAAATGCAAACCACTAATATTAACAAATTTATTCACTGCTGACTAATCAATCTGGGTTACGCTTTTAAATCTAGCATTAGTGCTAGTAGCTCCCGTTTCTCTTCGGCTGATAAACCGATACTTCTTGCTTTAGCCTGCAAGTTTTCAATTTGTTTTTCTACGCATTGGGCAAGAATTTTGTCCAATGAGTCTAAGAATAGATCTTCTTGGTTGTCTTCATCGAGTGGGATCTCCCAACTCGCAAGACGAGACAGAAGTGCCTCATGTTTGTTATTGCGCCAATGTTCTAATAATTGACCCGTGCTGATATGGGGATTCCCTCGACATTTATCAAGGACTTCTATCAATAAACTTAATCCCGGTAGTGTTAATTCTATGACACTGGATAAATCCGGTACCATATCAGCATAGCTTGGATTTTGAATAAGCAAAGCAATAACTTCGCGCATTGGAGTTCGCTTGATCTCTTTATGCGGTTGAGCTGTAGGCCGATTCTGCGGTTTTTTATGGGACTTGTTTTCCATAAAAACGCCGGTGCGTTCGCCTAGAATTTTAAACAACTGAGCTTGAAGAAAATTATCAGGAACTTTTTCTATCAATGGGGTTGCTAGTGCCGCTAATGCCGCTTTTCCTTCATTATTCCCAACTTTTACCTGGCTGGTTAAGTTAGTAAATAGATATTCAGAAAGCGGCGTCGCATTTTGTACTTCTTTTTCAAATGCTTCTTTACCAAATTGACGAATATAGCTATCTGGGTCTTCACCATCTGGTAAAAACAGGAACTTTAAAACATTGCCACTTTTAAGATAGCTTAGCGCATTCTCTAGTGCTCGCCATGCGGCTTCTCGGCCTGCTCTGTCACCATCGTAGCAACATACCACAGTGCTCGTTTGTCTAAACAGCATTTGGAGATGATCACCTGTGGTCGATGTGCCAAGCGATGCGACGGAATAATCAACCCCGTATTGCGCTAAGGCGACCACATCCATGTAACCTTCCACAACAAGAACTTGTGGTGGTTCTCGGTAGGCTTGAAGCACTTCATAAAGGCCATAGAGCTCTTTACCTTTATGGAATATAGGTGTTTCTGGTGAGTTAAGGTATTTCGGTGTTCCATCTCCAATGACTCTGCCACCAAATCCAATTACGCGCCCACGGCGATCTCTAATTGGAAACATCACGCGGCCTCGGAAGCGGTCGTAGCGATTACCGTTGTCATTTTCGATTAACATGCCACCAGTCACGAGCATCTCTTGTGCGTCTTTCTGCTGGCCGAAGTTTTTCCTTACTGCATCCCATTCATCAGCGACAAATCCGATACCAAACTTTTGTACAATCTCACCGGATAGACCGCGATCTTTAAGATACTCAATCGCATGTTTGTTTGCTGATTGTTTTAATTGAGAGCGATAAAATTGGCTAATACTGCCCATTAAATCGTATAAATTGCGCTTTTGCTCTGTGTTGGCTCTTGGCCCCGATGAAACACTGCCATTACGCTCTTCCCTTGGAACATCAAGGCTCAAGTAAGAGGCTAGCTCTTCAATCGCTTCAACAAACTCTAAGCGTTCGAACTCCATAATGAAATCAATGGCGTTGCCATGAACACCGCAACCAAAGCAGTGATAGAACTGTTTTTCTTGGCTAACACTAAAAGAGGGGGTCTTTTCATTATGGAAAGGGCAACATGCCCCGTAGTTCTTGCCTTTTTTCTTAAGTTTTACGCGTGCATCGACGATATCGACAATATCGAGGCGAGCGAGGAGGTCATCAATGAAACTACGCGGGATGTGTCCTGACATAAAACCTAAAATAAATAAGTGATGAAAGAAGAATTAAATCATTATTTGTAAACGAAAGATGAGAGCTTGCTCGGTTTAAAAATAAAGACTTCAGATACAAACAAGCCGTGCCTTCCAATGGATAGCACGGCTTGTTGCAATATAGCGCTGGATATTAAGCGAGTTTAGAACGAACTAAACCACTTACTTTACCCATGTCTGCACGCCCTTGAATTTGTGGTTTCAAGATAGCCATCACTTTACCCATGTCTTGCATGCCCGCAGGTGTAGATTCTGCAATTGCGCTTTCAACAAGAGCAACAACTTCATCTTCAGTTAGCGGTTGAGGCATAAAGCCTTCAAGTACAGTAATTTCTACTTGTTCCACGTCAGCAAGATCTTGACGACCCGCTGATTCATATTGAGCAACAGAATCGCGACGTTGTTTAACCATTTTTACCAGCACAGCAAGAATGTCTTCGTCGGTCAGAGTGATCTGCTCGTCGACTTCACGTTGCTTAATTGCTGAAAGGGCTAAACGAATAGTGCCAAGGCGCGGTTTGTCCTTGGCTTTCATCGCTAAAATTTGCTCTTTTTTGAGTTGTTCAATCAGAGCCATAACTCAGTCCTTATGGATTAAGTTATTAGTACAGGCGAACGCGACGTGCGTTTTCGCGAGCTAGCTTCTTAGCGTGACGCTTTTGAGCTGCTGCTTTAGCGCGTTTGCGAACTGTAGTTGGTTTTTCGTAATGCTCACGACGACGCACTTCAGAAAGGATACCTGCTTTTTCACAAGAGCGCTTGAAACGACGTAGTGCAACGTCGAACGGTTCGTTTTCACGTACTTTAACTATTGGCATATGCCTTTCACCTCAGGGGTTATTCATTATCGCTGGTTACTCATTTCCAAATCAGAGAAGTTGCCCATTAAGCTAACTCTCTATGTTGTTTGGTCTCTAACCAGCTTGATCAAAAATGGTGCGGAATTTTAATCCGATCACAGTGGCTTTGTAAAGCACTTTGTCGATTATAGTCTGTGCAAAATTTGTTTGAGAAGCCTCAACAAGGTAATATTGCGCTAATTTCCGATTTAAGACAAAGCGTGCTGAGAAAAATATGCGAATTATTGGTATCGAAACCTCTTGTGATGAAACAGGTATCGCTATTTATGACGATGAGAAAGGGCTGCTTTCTCACCAATTATATAGCCAAGTAAAGCTGCATGCTGATTATGGCGGTGTCGTACCTGAGCTAGCTTCTAGAGACCATGTAAAGAAGACCATCCCACTGATTAAAGCGGCGCTTGCTGAAGCTAATTTGACTAAAGATGATATCGATGGCGTTGCGTATACCGCAGGGCCTGGTTTAGTTGGTGCTTTATTGGTTGGTGCGACAATCGGTCGTAGCATGGCGTATGCGTGGGATGTTCCGGCTATTCCTGTTCATCATATGGAAGGGCACCTGCTTGCACCAATGCTAGAAGATACTCCACCACCGTTTCCTTTTGTTGCGTTGCTCGTTTCAGGCGGTCACACAATGATTGTTGAAGTTAAAGGGATTGGTGAATATAAAATTCTTGGTGAATCGATTGATGATGCGGCGGGTGAAGCGTTTGATAAAACCGCGAAACTCATGGGATTAGATTACCCAGGCGGTCCTCTGCTTTCTCGATTAGCTGAGAAAGGGACGCCGGGTCGTTTTAAATTCCCACGTCCAATGACAGATCGCCCTGGTTTAGACATGAGCTTTTCTGGTCTTAAAACATTTGCGGCAAACACGATTCGAGCAAATGACGACGATGACCAAACCCGCGCTGATATTGCATACGCCTTTCAGGAAGCGGTATGTGCGACCTTAGCAATAAAATGCAAGCGAGCTTTGATTGAAACGGGTATGAAGCGCATTGTCATTGCCGGTGGCGTGAGTGCGAATAAACAGCTAAGAGCAGAGTTAGAAGCACTGGCGAAAAAAATGGGCGGGGCGGTGTACTATCCTCGTACGGAATTTTGTACCGATAATGGTGCCATGATTGCTTACGCAGGTATGCAGCGTTTGAAAAATGGCGAAGTGGCGGATTTAGCTGTTCAGGCAACTCCTCGCTGGCCAATTGATCAACTTGAACCTGTAAAATAAGAGTCACTCTACTCATGAGTCATTACACGGTCGCTTTATCGCGGCCGTTTTATTTAGTGCTCAGGACTGTTTTATTTGGTGCTCAGAGAGGTTTCCGTAAAATATGAACGGGTTCCTTTAATACATGAGCTGATTCTCGTCAAACAGATGATAGTATTAACGTTTATAAAATAATAACAATGGATGAAATGATGAAAACATTTGCTGTAGATGGCCGCACCATGACCTATCAAGACGAAGGGCAAGGACCAGTGCTTCTTATGGGACATAGTTACCTATGGGATAGCAAAATGTGGGCACCTCAAGTTGAGGCATTGAGCCAATATTATCGTTGTATTGTGCCGGATCTTTGGGCGCATGGTGGGTCTGAATTTGCCCCTCAATCTACACGTAACTTAACGGATTACGCGAAGCAAATGTTAGCGCTAATGGATCACCTCGAAATAGATGAGTTCTCTGTTGTTGGGTTATCCGTAGGCGGAATGTGGGGCGCTGAATTAACGGCTCTGGCCCCATCGCGAGTAAAATCGCTAGTGATGATGGATACCTTTGTCGGGTTAGAGCCTGAGGTGACGCATAAAAAATATTTCACAATGTTAGATGCGATTACTCAGTTGAAACTGGTTCCTCAGCCAGTATTAGACTTAGTGGTACCGATGTTCTTCTCTAAGAACGTAAAACAGACCTCTCCAGCTTTAGTTGAAAATTTTTCGACTTATCTGCAATCTTTAAAAGGTGAGCAGGCAGAAGAAGTATCACGAATGGGGCGAATGATTTTTGGTCGCAGGGATTTGATTGAAGAGGTGGAAACTTTTGCTCTACCAACACTGATTGCGGTTGGTGCGGAAGATTCCCCAAGAACGCCTTTGGAATCTTACTTGATGAATGATGTGATTACTGGCAGTGAATTGGTCGTGATCCCCGCCGCTGGGCATATCAGTAATTTGGAACAACCTGGCTTTGTGACCGATATGCTGAAAACATTTTTGGCGAAAGTTCACCAATAGTAAGGTTTACCTACAGTAAATTTATTGCCGATTGAATTGATATTGCCGATTGAGTCAATATCAATTCAAGGTGCTTAAAGGTCTCAGTGAACTTAATGGTGATTGCACTATTGAGCGACAGAGGCCTTTTCTATTGATTAGACGATATTTTTTTCTCGCCAAATTTAGGTTCATTACCTTCAAGTAAACGACGAATGTTTTGATGGTGTCGTAACACAATCAAGCAGCAGAGCATGGCAACGGGTAGGGTGTAGTGAGGCTTTACGAGCCAAGTATAAAAAGGCGCTAACAGAACGGTAATGATGGCAGCTAAAGAAGAGTAGCGAAATAGAAAAGCGATCACTAACCATGTCAGCATGATCATGCCAGTAAGATCCAGTCCTATTGGCGCAATGGCACCTAATGCGGTCGCGACCCCTTTACCACCTTGAAAGTGAAAAAAGATGGGATACATGTGACCTAAACAGGCGGCAATCGCGACGACCCCTAATAATATAGGGTCAATGTTTAAGAAATACCCACCCCATACCGGGATCGTTCCTTTAAGCATATCGCAAATTAATACGGCAAATGCCGCGCCTTTGCCTCCAATTCTTAAAACATTGGTCGCCCCAGGGTTATTTGAGCCGACTCCCCTTGGATCCGGTAATCGTAAAAGACGGCAGATCAGCACGGCACTCGATATCGAGCCTAACAGATAGGCGGCAATAATCATGATGAGAGCCAAAGAAGTCATAGTGGTCCTTAAGGAGGGGAAATTAATGCTCAATCAAAGAGTAATTGATATCATATCCTGAATGGCAATAATAATACGATTTTTTACCCGCTTAGGGTATCCGACCTCTAAAGGGACAGTAAATGACATTGGATAAAGTTTTTATCGAGCAATTAGAAGTAATCACAACCATCGGTGTTTATGATTGGGAACAAGAAATAAAACAGAAGCTAGTTCTTGATATTGAAATGGCTCACGACAACCGCCCTGCGGGTAAAAGTGATGATGTAGTTGATGCTCTGGATTATTCAAAAGTGAGTACCGCAGTGTTGGAGCATATAGAAGGTGGGCGTTTTCTACTGGTTGAACGCGTTGCAGAAGAGATTGCGGAATTAATTATGTCTCGCTTTTCAGTGCCTTGGGTTAAAATCCGTTTAGCGAAACCTGGAGCTGTACCACAAGCAAAATCTGTTGGTGTTGTGATAGAGCGAGGCGCGGCATGAACACCGTGTATGTTGGTGTCGGAACCAACATAGAACGAGATAAGCATGCCCAAGCGGCATGGGATGAGCTTGCTCTTCTAGGGGAACAACTACGCTCATCGCCAGTATATGAGTGCGAACCTGTTGGTTTTGATAGCCACGCTTTTTACAACTTTGTCATTGAGCTAAAAACGGATCGCTCTTTAACTGAATTCTCACTTTTGCTTCGTCAAATCGAGCTAAAATGGGGGCGTTTAGAGAATGCTCATAAATATCAAGATCGTAATTTAGATCTTGATATCGTGTTGTTTGGTGATGTGATTTCTCAATCTTCACCAGAGTTGCCGCGCAGTGATATTTTTAAATATCCATTCGTTACTCAGCCGCTTTATGATTTATGCCCAGAGAAGATCATCCCTTCTGACGGGCGAAGCGTGGCACAAATCTATCAACAGATGGATAACCTCGATTCATTGCAAGCTGTAAGTCTATGTTTTAACCAAGACTTCAAATAAAACCAAAGGTCTAAGGCCTAATAATAAGAGTAAAAAATGAGTTATATAGAAGCGTTTATTTTGGCACTCATTCAGGGCTTAACTGAATTCTTACCGATCTCTAGTTCAGCCCACTTGATTTTACCATCGGCCATTTTGGGTTGGGAAGATCAAGGTTTAGCGTTCGATGTTGCTGTTCATGTGGGAACTCTAGCGGCCGTAGTGATCTACTTTAGAAAAGAGGTCGTGACACTGTTTGGTGCACTATTTGGATCCATCTTCAAAGGCGATCGCAGTAAAGAGGCGAAACTGGCTTGGATGATCGTACTTGCGACGATCCCTGCTTGTGTCTTTGGTTTATTGATGAAAGACATTGTTGAACTTTACTTACGCAGTGCGTGGGTAATTGCGACTACCACGATTATTTTTGGCTTATTATTGTGGTGGGTTGATAAGAACTCATCGCTGGCTGATGATGAATACCAAGCTGGTTGGAAAAAAGCCTTGTTTATTGGTATTGCTCAAGCAATGGCGATTATTCCTGGAACGTCTCGCTCAGGTGCGACCATCACCGCCGCGCTGTATTTAGGTTTTACTCGTGAGGCTGCCGCGCGTTTCTCATTCTTAATGTCGATTCCAATCATCGCTCTTGCTGGTGGCTATCTAGGGCTTAAGCTTGTCATTAGTGGCGATCCGGTTCATGTCGGTTTCTTGTTGACGGGGATTGTCACGTCATTCATTAGTGCCTATATCTGTATTCATTTCTTCCTAAAGCTCATTTCACGCATGGGTATGATGCCGTTCGTTATCTACCGCTTACTACTTGGTGGTGGTTTGATAGCATTTTTGCTGATGAACTAGAGAGATACTCAAGCATCTAGAAAAGGCTCACGATTAATCGTGAGCCTTTTTTATAGTCAGACGATTGAGGCGATGGTTTCTACTCTTCTTTTTTCCATCTCATCTCTGATCTGTTTACCTTGAAAGCCGTCAGCGATGATTGATTGCACTTGAACGGTGAGGGCTTGGCGATAAGCCTTTTCAAAACGATCTCGTTGAGGGTATGGATTCTCTTCACACCCTTTCCGACCTGCGTGATCCGCTTGGCAACAGATGAGAATATCATTGAATCTTTCAGGTTTGCGCCAGACATCAAACTTATTAAGGATCTTCAATATCGTTGCTGGCTTAAGCTCCATCGCGCGGTGAATATTGGTATGTTGTTCGCATACTAAAAGGGCAAGATCTTTAAATTCATTAGGAATTCGAACCCGATCTGACAGCGATTGGATGAGCTTGATACCCGTATGACAATGCATTTTGTGGCTCGGCCATTCGCTTTTAGGCGTCACGCCTTTGCCTAAATCGTGCAGTTGAGCGGCGAGGCGTACGGGTAACGACGGGCTGAGTATAGCGGCCTGTTGTGCGACCATTAAAGTATGAATGCCAGTGTCTATTTCTGGGTGCCACTTCTCAGGCTGGGGAACGCCAAATAAAGCGTCAATTTCAGGCAATACCGCTGCCAATGCACCGCATTCTCTTAGAGTCGAAAGAAAGACTTCAGGGTTCTGAGTGCTGAGTGATTTATGCCACTCTTGCCAAACTCTTTCTGGTGTCAAGTGTGCAAGCTCACCAGAACGGACAATATCTCTCATTAAGTTGAGAGTCTCATCGGCAACTCGAAAACCAAGGTGAGCCAGTTTTGCCGCAAAGCGTGCGACTCTTAATACTCTGAGAGGATCTTCAACGAAAGCGTGAGAAACATGGCGAAGAATGCGGTTGTTGAGATCATCCTTACCGCCGTAAGGATCGATAAGATCACCATTTTGGGCTTGAGCTATCGCATTGATTGTCAGATCGCGGCGTTGTAGATCGTCCTCTAAAGAGACATCTGGTGAAAAGTGGCATTCGAATCCAGTATATCCAGCTGATGTTTTTCTTTCCGTTCGAGCAAGAGCATGTTCCTGCTTAGTTTTGGGATGCAAAAAGACAGGGAAATCTTTACCTACGGGTGTATAACCTTGTTTGATCATCTCTTCTGGGCTCGAACCAACAACCACCCAATCTTGATCATAAACGTCAATATTCAACAATCGATCGCGAACTGCGCCGCCAACTAAGTAAACTTGCACGTATTACCTCTAATTTTTTCAGATGCTGTTGGACATTGTAGCAAGCAATGGTACTTTCCTTTAACCATGATTGTAGAGACGAGAGTATGTATAAGGATTTTTTTGGATTTAATGAGGCACCATTTTCGATTGTGCCAAACTCTCGTTATCTTTTCTTAAGCCAACGTCACCAAGAAGCGATGCAGCATTTACAAGCCGGACTGGGTGATGGCGGTGGTTTTGCCATGCTTACTGGTGAAGTGGGGACGGGGAAAACAACGGTTGCTCGTGCAATGCTGGCTAATTTAGATAGCAGTACGAAAGCGGGTTTGATTTTAAATCCCACCTTCTCAAGCTCTGACTTGCTTGAAGCCATTTGTGATGAATTTTCACTAAAGTATCCAGAGCAAGCGAGCCTTAAACAACTTAGTCAAACGATCAGTCATTACTTGATTGAAAACCATGGTAAAAATATCCAAACCCTGCTGGTGATTGATGAAGCCCAACACCTAGCAGCTGAAGTGCTAGAACAACTACGTTTATTAACCAACCTTGAGACAGACCAACGTAAGCTGTTAAAAGTACTGTTGGTTGGCCAACCTGAGTTACAACAACAACTGCAAACGACTCAGCTTCGTCAACTTGCCCAGCGCATCACAGGGCGTTATCACTTGCTTCCTTTAAACGTAAGTGAGACCGGGCAATATATCGATTTTAGAATCAAAATGGCGGGTGGTTCTCGTGACATCTTCCAAGCGAGTTCAATAAAGGTTATCGCGCAAGCAACGCAGGGCATTCCAAGGTTAATTAACTTAGTGTGTGATAAATCTTTGCAATACGCCCATCATCATGGGGAGCCTAACTTGAGTGTGCAGACGGTGAAGCGAGCATGTCATGATGTCATGCAGTATCAAGTTTCTCCGCATGGCAGTGATATCAATCATTCGAAAAAGTCATCTCGCCAAGCACTCAGCACTCAGCCTGTATGGAAATATTTAAGTGCACTCTCGCTTGGGTCTGTATTAGCGGTTGCAAGCTATAACGTGGTTTTGCCATACATTGATGTCATAGGGAAAGAAGCTCAACAAGGTACAATTTCAACCGTTCAGATGACGGCTCAACAACAAAATATTGACTCAAAAGACGATGGCGATGCTGGTTTAAATGCTACGACTGCTGATGATAATGAGATTGCCATCCCCGCTGAACTTGTGAATGTCTTGCAAAAAGGCGCAAGCCAAGTAGAAGCAATACAAGAGCTGTATAAGTTATGGGGCTATCAGGCATCCGTACGAGACGGATTATGTACTGAAAACCTACAAAGCCTGTTTATCTGTGATACGAAGAAAGGGCGCTTAGTGGACTTAATCAAACAACAAACCCCAGTTGTTTTACTGTTGAGTTATAACCATGAAGAGTTGTATGCCGTGCTTTATGCCGCATCAAAGGATCAGGTTGAAATTTTGATTGGGCAGCAACGAGTACAGATGTCATCATCTATGCTTCAAAGCTTATGGAGTGGTGGATATTACGCCATTTGGAAGAGTGAATTGCGCGAAACGTTAAAAAAATCTCAACGCAGTGAGAAGGTTCGAATTCTCGAACGCAAGCTTTCTATCGTACTTGGAGAGCCATCACTCGATAGTCCATACTTTGATAGTAATGTTGAACAGAAAGTGAAAACGTTCCAACGTTGGCAAAATATGTCGGTCGATGGCATTGCGGGCAAGCAGACGTTGCAACGTTTAGAGCTGTTAGCTCAACCCGATGCGCCTAAACTACGCACGATTGAACCGGAGGTGGCGTAAATGTCACAAGTCATGAGTGCATTACAGGATTCAGAGCAAAGCAGACAGGCAATGTTGACTCCTTATCAAAATCTTTCTAACGAGCGAAATGAAGAGCATGGGCCTCAGCTCAAATTGTCTTATATGCTGATGCTTGGGGTACTTCCTATCGTTGCGGTGGCTAGTTATTTAGGGCTCGAAGCTTATCGTGCTAACGGGGTGCGCCTGATTAGCGAGCAGCACCCGATAGTCAATGCCGCTGCTATTCAAGCGGATACTCCAATTCGGATTCAGGCTCAAAGCCAAGCTCAAGAGCAAGGCCAAAATGCAGTCAAAACGGTGAACGCCTCAGTAAAGGAAAAATCGGAGTTCAAATTACTGAGCTATCCAACTTATTCTCAACTTGAGCCTACCCCTCAGTTAGTTGATATTGAGAGTCTCGATGATACTTCGCTCTCTTCCGCAATAGTGCCTGTAGCCGATTCTAAGAGTGTTGAACCATCTGATGAGGCATTAACGAAGTTAGACCGACTAACAGCACCAGAGCTCACGTCCCCACCTCTTAAGGAGAATCCGGACGCGCCTCTTTCAATGGATCAAAATATGGGATTAGAGGAGCTAGACTTAAGTTCTCTATCACCGGAGTTAGCCTTGAAGTTTCAGTCGGCTTTACAGGCAACGGCAGACTCAGACTCATTCAGCGCCAGTGAGAAGCTATTTAATCGTGAAACCATCGATATAGACAAGACTGGCGATCAATATCGTGGTCGCTTGCCTGCGCTGAACTTGCAGACTCATATGTACTCGAGTGACAGCCAGAGACGCTGGGTAAAAATTAATGATCATGAATATAGCGAAGGGGATTGGATCGAGAATCAAATTCAGCTATTGAAAATCAAACCACAATCGGTGATCGTTGAATTTGAAGAGCAACTACTTGAACTTCCTGCTTTGTATGAATGGCAAGGTTAAGCGCTGATATCGGTGTTTGTGTCTACGCTTGAAGTGATGCATAACAAATGTTTAAGCGATTAAAAAAGGTCACTCCAGTTAGGGTGACCTTTTATCTTTTTACTACCGCAATACGATTAGAGTATTGTTATTATGCCCAGCCGTTTGGTGCTTTTTTACGGCGAGGGATAATGTGAGGAAGTAGTAAACCAAGAAGCAAACCAATACCTGCAACACCACCACCGTAAGTGAAGTATTTCAGTAGCAAATCATCTTTCTGAGTATCAAGCTTGGCACGTAACTCTCGATTCTCTGTTTGAGAAGAGGTGAGCTTTTGGCTGATATCGCTGTAGCTCTGTTCTAAATCTGAAATCTGTTTATTACGAGTCGCAAGTGAGTCCGCAAGACCCGCTTTTTCATTGTCCGCATTTTTACGTGCGTTAGCTAAAAGTGCCTTAACATCGGTGAGCTCTTTTTCTAACTTAGGCAAACGGATCGCCATGCTTTCTTTGCGAGTGATGAACTTGCTTTCAACCCAGCCTTTGCGACCTTTAGCATCAACGATTTCGCTAAAGCCAGTCTGTTTGTTTGTTTTGATGAACTTTACTTTATCACCAGCGTCAACACTTCCGATAATGCGGAAAGTGTTATTTGGGCCAGAATGTAGGTAAGTAAAGAGCTTGTCAGCAATATAACGGTCTTGAGCAAAGGCTGCAGGGGCAGCGAGAACAGCAAACAAAACCATACAGATCAGTTTTTTCACAGTAAATCCCTTAACAATTCAAATTGGGAGGCCATTGTCTTAATTCTAGCCTTCATATTTTCTTAGCGAATAGTATGAACTTTCTTATTCTCGTGCAACAAAGAAGGGAGGCAAAGCCTCCCTTTCTGTGCGATTGAGTCAATAATGACATAGTATTTACATAGAAATACTATATTGGACTCATTTCTAATATGGCTTAAGCGGCGAAAGCGGCTTGGATAGCATAGAAGAAGATAACCGCAAGCAAAGCCCCTGCTGGTAGCGTCACAATCCAAGATGCCACGATATTTCGTACCACACCTAAGTTAAGTGCTGCAATACCACGAGCAAAGCCTACACCCAACACCGCACCAACAAGTGTCTGTGTGGTTGAGATTGGAAGGCCAGTACCAGATGCCAAAACAACAGTACATGCAGTTGCTAGTTGAGCAGCAAAGCCACGGCTAGGTGTTAGTTCTGTAATACCAGTACCAACAGTCGCCATTACTTTATGACCCATGGTTGCAAGACCAACTACAATACCGATACCACCTAGAGGTAGAATCCACCAAGCAATGTTACTTTTAGCAGTAAGCTCGCCCATGTTTTCAACCGTAGAAACGACAGCAGATAGAGGACCGATTGCGTTTGCCACATCGTTAGAACCGTGAGCAAATGCCATAGCACATGCCGTGATAACCATTAACACGCTGAAAATACCTTCAACGCCCGAAAACCCGTGGTCTTCTTCGCGGTTAGCAAATTTGTGTTTGATGTATAAGAAACCACCAACCATGACTAGAGTGGAGAAAGCCGCAGCCCAAACCCACGCTTCAGTATTGCTTAGGTGAAGACCAACGTGTTTAAGACCTTTCTTAATCGTCACTAATGCAATCACCATCGTCGTGATGAACATGTATACAGGGACGAATCGTTTAGCATTAAACAGAGGGTTTTCAGTATCAAATATCAGTCGCTGGGCGCTGACAAAGATGACATAAGCGAAGAAACCGGAAATAACAGGAGTAATAATCCAACTTCCGACAATACCTTGAACTGAATCCCAGTCAACCGCTTCAGTACCCACTGAAACACATGCAAAACCGATGATTGCACCGATAATAGAGTGAGTTGTTGAAACAGGCCAGCCCATGTAAGAAGCGAGTAATAGCCATGTACCTGCAGCTAAAAGCGCAGACATCATGCCATAGACAAGCACATCAGGCTGATCAGCAAATAGAGATGTTTCGATAACACCTTTACGGATTGTGTCTGTAACTTCACCACCGGCAAGATAAGCGCCAGCAAATTCAAAGATCATTGCAATAATGATCGCTTGTTTAACGGTTAATGCTTTAGAGCCAACAGATGTACCCATCGCATTGGCAACATCGTTTGCACCAATACCAATAGCCATCAAGAAACCGAAAGCGGCTGCAACAATAATCAGGACAGTGCCGTAATTCGCAAGGATATCCATCGCGTAATACCTAGTTGTTTGATAACAAGCGGAACAAATTTAGACGCAAAAAAACACTCAGCGAGGAAATGACCATCGCATAAGTAAATTGGGTTAAAAAATGCTCTTCGTTATATGGTTAACTTATGATTTAAGATCGAGAAAGCATAACTTCAAGACGAGCGCCTACGCGCTGAGCTTGATCTGCAATGCCGCCGACCCATTCAAGAATTTTATACAGGAACATGATGTCGATAGGATTGTGGTCTGCTTCTATTGCCATTAATTGTTGGCGAAGAACAATCTGTATCGCGTCCGTATCATCTTCAATCACATCCAGTTGATTGATCATTTCAGCTACAAGTGTGACTTCGCGGCCTTTGAATCCTGTTTCCAATAACTCATCGAGCTCATTAATTACTTTCTGAGCTTGATTTGCTGCGTCTAAGCAACGCTTGACGTAAGCAATGAAGTTTTCTTGCATCACTTCAGGAATGACAAGTTGACGGCCATATACACGACCAGAAATGTCTTTCGCGAGGTTGGCGAGTTTATCTTGCTGAGTTAATAGCTCCAACATATCGGTGCGATCAACGGGCATGAATAAACCACGAGGAAGTTTAAGACGAATTTCGCGCTTGAGTACGTCAGCTTCTTTCTCTAGGTGAGAAATTTGAGCGCGAATTTCTGCTGCTTTTTCCCAGTCACCTTTTGAACTGACTTCAAAAAAATTGACTAGGTGAGAGCAACATTCATTTACGCACACAACGTGGCGCTGCAAAGGCTTAAGAGGGGACTTTGCAAATAACCCCATAATTGTATTTACTGGCATGGTCATCCAACCTAATAAATAATAACCTTAAAAAAACATACACCATATTCAGGTGAAATGTTGAGCGATGGCTACAAAGTCGCGCATGTTAACCCAATCAATCACGCATTAAAACTGTTTTAGATCATCAATCGGTCGAAATTTCTGACTTGCCCACATTTCAAATAGGCAATATCCTATTCTTATCTTCATTGAAAGGCATCACTATGGAAACCGAGATAGAACTGAAGTTTTTTGTTTCTCCAGATTTTTCAGAGACTTTACAGCGTAAAATCTCTGATACCAAAGTACTTCAGCAAAGTTGTCGTAATTTAGGCAACACTTATTTTGATACTCCAGATAACTGGTTACGTAAGCATGATACGGGTTTGCGTATTCGACGTTTTGATGACGTTTTTGTGCAAACCGTAAAAACTGCGGGTCGCGTTGTTGCGGGTTTGCATCAGAGACCAGAGTATAATGCTGAGCACGATAGCAATACTCCGAAGCTCTCTCTTCACCCTCAAGATATCTGGCCAAAAGATAAAGATATCGACACATTACAATCTGAACTTTTCCCTCTCTTTTCGACCAACTTCACTCGTGAACAGTGGTTGGTGAGCATGCCTGATGGTAGCCAAGTGGAAGTGGCTTTTGATCAAGGGGAAGTCGTCGCAAACGAGAAGCAAGATCCCATTTGCGAAGTTGAACTAGAACTTAAATCGGGGCAAACCGATGCACTCTTTACTTTAGCTCGCCTGTTTAGTGATGAAGGTGGCATGCGTCTGGGGAACTTGAGTAAAGCAGCCAAAGGCTACCGACTTGCACAAGGTTATGCAGGTGATGAAGTGAAAGCATTAACTTTGGTGAATACCGATCAAAATGACACGGTTGAATCCTGCTTTATTCAATCATTGGAACATGCCCTTTCACATTGGCATTATCACGAGCAGATTTACACTGAGCGTGAGTCTATAAAAGCACTGCATGAAATCAGCCATTCCATTAGCTTTATTCGTCAAACACTGACGATTTATGGTGGTATTGTTCCACGTAGAGCGAGTGCGATTATTCGTCAAGAGCTCAAGTGGCTTGAAGAAGAGCTGTCTTGGCTAAAAATGTACGATTATTTAGATGACTTGCTTGAAGATAAAGGGCATGTCTTACGGAAACTTGATGCTCGTAAATTTTTAGTCGCTGAACTGCAAGAGCAACAAGTTCAACTACCAGATAGAGAGAGCATACTGACGTTACTCAGCTCCGCTCGTTATACTGGTTTGTTGCTTGATCTTAGCCGTTGGATCTTAACTCGTGGCTGGCAGCCGTTTTTAGATGATAAAGCTCGTGAACAGATGTCGGGAAATATCAAGCCTTTCTCTGTACAGCAGCTTGATCGCACATGGGCTGAACTGATGGAAGCCTTTCCGCCAGAATGTACCTTAACCAGTCAAGACTATGTAGAGCAGCAATATCGTTTGATGCGTAATTTATACACAGGTGTCGGTTTTGCTAGCTTATATGATGTAGAAGAGCGCAATACCTTCCGATTACCGTGGGCTGATTTGATCCAAGGGATCGATGACCTGTTAATGCTTAAACCATTAGAGCAGTGTATTAACTTATTGCAAGGTGATGAGAAAGAGCAGTTAGAGCGTTGGTTGGCAAGGCAAGAGGTTTCAATCTTGCATGCCATGGAACAAACTCGCCAAATTAGTGTTGAAGTTGAGCCGTATTGGCAAGACTGATAAAGACCAGCGTACTGCTTTGCCATTCATTAAAATAGAAATAAGGAACTTCGGTTCCTTATTTTTTTTCGTCTGAATTCATCTGCTCTATCTTTTCAAGCCGTTGCAAAATTTGTTGCTGTTGGGCAACTATCTGCTCAAGTAGCTTCTCTTTATTTTCAGAACGTTGATTTTGAGTATGGCTTGGAGAGGTGATAAGCGAAGTAATCAAACCAGAAATCATACCAAAAATCCCCACACCACAGATGATGATCCCAGAGGCTAATAACTTTCCTTCTAGCGTGATCGGGTAGTGATCGCCATATCCAACGGTTGAGATGGTAACAAAAGCCCACCACAAGGCATCACTTGCCGTTTGAATGTTTGAGTCTGGATTTTGTCCCTCTATCGCTAGCATCATTCCAGAGCCAACGGTGAGTAGAATCACAAGCAAAAGAATAATTGAGGCGAGAGTGGTTTCTCTTTTATTCGCTAATAGCTGTTTTAGAACGGTTCTTCCGGACCGAATCACTAAAATTACGCGCAAAATATGGAATAAGCGGCCAAATCGTAAAGGTTCAATCATCGGAATGCTGGCGATAAAATCGATCCAGTGATGCTTAAGATATTGCTTCCGATCATCTGAACGGATGAGATCAATGGTGAGCTGTAAAATAAAAATACTGCAAATGATAAAATCTAAACCGATAAATATTCCCTTAGCTTTACTCTCCGGTGGCATAAACAATAAGGCTGAGATCACAAATAACGCTAAGAAAGATAAAATTAGTGACAATAAGCTCATAGGCTTGGTGTCGTCTTTGGTACTATATGTTTTCATACGAAGCTCGAAATAAATCGTAAATAGATGATTAAAAATCTTTTTAACGAAAATAAATATTCAGCACATAACATTAAACTTAGCGGAGAACTGATAATGGAAAAACCGACATTCAAGCCTTGGGAAAGGTTAATTTCAGATGTTCGCTT
The DNA here is from genome assembly GCF_013114135.1 of Vibrio sp. 03-59-1. Classification (NCBI taxonomy): domain Bacteria; kingdom Pseudomonadati; phylum Pseudomonadota; class Gammaproteobacteria; order Vibrionales; family Vibrionaceae; genus Vibrio; species Vibrio sp. 03-59-1. The sequence continues at coordinate 156,353 of NZ_VTYA01000005.1, read as the reverse complement.
AGTTCCTAAAATGATGATGCTAATGGTATTTAGTACTATTTTAATCATCACCAAACAGTTATGGGATGCTTCTAGTTTCTATAATGCTCTTATTGCGGCGACCAACGACATTCAAGTTGCCCAGAAACATTATGATGCCTACTTAATTGAGGTAGTGTGGCAGACAGGGATCATGATTGCTGTTTTTGTGGCTCTGCTTATGGCGGCTGCACGAGTCATGTTACGCCAAACTGAATATTTAAGCGAATCGATTAAACTGATGGCAAGTAAAGACCTGTCGGTGCCTATCGTCATGGATTGTAAAGATGAATATGGTGATGTTGCGCGAGAATTAGAGAAAACTCGTAGGCAGCTTCATGATGTGATTAAAACTCAAATCAATGCTTCAGATGAACTATTCACTTTGACCGAAGTGATGACAATTAGTATGTCTGAAACGAAAGAGTCCTCACAAGAAGAGTTTGCTGAAATTGATTTACTGGCAACCGCAATGAGTGAAATGACATCAACGGTACAAACCGTAGCAGACCACGCTCAAAACGCATCAGCATTAACGGAAGAGACGTCTGGCCAGGCTCAAACCGGGCGAGATTTTGTTCGAGATACCGTGGCTAAAATGAGTGAACTCTCTTCAGATATTGCTGCGTCTGCGGGAGCCGTTAATCAGGTAGAAGAACGAGTTGGTTCGATTGGTAGCGTAGTAGGAACCATTCAAGGCATTTCAGAGCAAACCAACCTATTGGCACTGAACGCAGCAATTGAAGCGGCGCGAGCGGGTGAAGCTGGGCGCGGATTCGCCGTTGTTGCTGATGAAGTTCGTAACCTTGCACAACGCACTCAACAAGCAACGGTTGAAATTCAAGAGATGATTTCACAACTACAAAGCAGTGCTAACTCTGCCGTTGAATTGATGGAGAAAAGTGTTGTTGAAGCGGCGGATGGCGTTGAACTGGTTGCCAATGCGGGTTCTGAGCTTGACGGCATTGTTGAGCAGGTGAATCAGATTAACGACATGAACTTCCAAATCGCAACCGCTGCGGGTCAACAAAGTAGCGTTGCGGATGAGATGAATCAGAACTTAACGAATGTGAGAGAGCTTGTTGAAGCTTCCGTTGTGGTGGTGAGTGAATTGCTAGAGACCTCTGAAATGATGGAGAGCAATGCTCAAGATTTAGATTCGAAGATTAAGTCATTTAAAGTGTAAATGAATCGCTCGTCATTAGACGAAATCAAACGCCTATTTACCTGTCTTAACAAAACAGAGTATGTAGGCGTTTTTTATTGCGTTAAGTTTGATATAAATAGAGAACAGTTCTCGAATTGAATGAGTGCCGAGTGGATTTATACCAATGAAACTCAGCTTAAAACGGACTTTACTCGTTCGCTATATGCCGCCAAATACCATTAAATATCGCAAGGAAGATCTATGCTACTGCCTGATAGCCTTACCTCTGATTCATTATCAGCCTATTCACAATTATTAGAACAGCAAGCGGATGGATTAAGCCATTGGAGTGATGAGTCTATTGAGTCATTGAAATATGTCTTAGGCTTGAGTCAATTTGTAGCGGAAAACTTTCAACGGGATACTCAACTTTGTACTGATTTTCCTAGCATGTTGCAGTGTTCATCTCGTTCTGATTCTTATCGTCAGCGTCTCGCTGAAATGTTAGCGACATGCGATAGCGAAATGAGTGGTCATCGAATCCTACGTCAATTCCGCAATCGTGAAATGACCTATATCGCTTGGCGAGATTTTACCTCTTCTTGGCGTTTGGAAGAGAGTTTAGCCCACCTGTCAGAACTTGCCGAAGCGATGATCTTTGAAACCTACCAATGGCAATACGATCTCTGTTGTCAGGAGTGGGGCACGCCATGCGATGAGTCTGGGGCTGCACAGCCGATGTTGATCATTGGAATGGGTAAACTCGGTGGGGGAGAACTGAACTTTTCATCAGATATCGATCTCATCTTTACCTATCCTGAAAACGGTGAAACCCAAGGAGCTAGGCGCAGTATCGCGAATGCGCAGTTCTTTACTCGTCTTGGGCAAAGGATCATTAAGGCGCTTGATCAACAAACTTTCGATGGTTTCTGTTATCGCGTCGATATGCGGCTACGTCCGTTTGGAGAGAGTGGCCCATTAGTGATGAGTTACGCCGCATTGGAAGATTACTATCAAGAGCAAGGGCGAGACTGGGAACGCTATGCCATGATCAAAGCGAGAGTCATGGGGAGTGAAATGTATCCACAATACCAAGAGCTTCGCCAAATGCTCCGCCCATTTGTGTTCCGTCGTTACATTGATTTCAGTGCCATTCAATCATTGCGCCGAATGAAATCAATGATCAGCAGTGAAGTTCGACGCCGAGGATTGAGCAATAACATTAAATTAGGCGCGGGTGGCATTCGTGAAATTGAGTTTATCGCTCAGGTTTTCCAACTGGTTAGAGGTGGCCGAGAGCCGAGCTTACGAGGTCGCGGTTTACTTGAAACATTGACAGCCGTTCAAGAGTTGGGGTTATTAGAAATTCGTGAAGTAGAAGACTTACGTAGTGCATACCTTTACTTAAGGCGTTTAGAGAACCTACTGCAAGCAATGGCAGACAAGCAGACTCAAACGCTACCTGAAAAAGAGAGCGATCAGTTAAAATTGGCGGTTGCTATGCAGCATGCTGGTTGGGACGAATTGATGGAGCAAACTCAGCAACATATGCAAAGTGTTCATGCGGTATTCGAGAACTTGATTGGGGGGGAAGAGGAAGAAACCCTCAGCGTCGACAAGCATTTTCATGAGCTATGGGATATGGCACATAAGCCGGATGTGATTGAACATATCTTAGTGAATGATGTTGCGGTGGCTGAACCATCTGAAATGGCATCGACTATCATTCAATTTAAAGCGGACTTAGCGAAAAAAACGCTCGGCCCGCGTGGACGAGAAGTGCTCAACCGCTTGATGCCGAAAATATTTCAAGCGATTTACCATCATAAAGATGCGCAGTTTGGCTTACCACGAGTGCTACACCTGCTGCACAAAATTGTCACTAGAACCACCTATTTAGAATTGTTGGATGAGCACCCTGCAGCACTGACTCAGTTAGTTCGCCTATGTACGGCGAGCCCTATGATTTCGGAGCAGTTAGGTCGCTATCCGATCTTATTGGATGAATTGATAGACCCACAACAGCTATATAACCCGATCCCTTTGTCTGCTTATAAGACAGAGCTGCGGGACTTTCTTGCCAGAATTCCAGAAGATGATATGGAGCAACAGCTAGAGGGATTACGCCAATTTAAGCAGATTTGTATTTTACGGATTGCAGCGGCTGATATTACAGAAGTGCTGCCAGTCATGAAAGTGAGTGATCACTTAACTTATTTGGCTGAAGCGATTGTAGAAGCAGGAGTTAATCAAGCCTGGTTACAAGTGGTGGCTAAATTTGGTGAGCCGACCCACCTTAAAGATCGAGAAGGGAAGGGGTTTGGTGTTGTGGGGTATGGCAAGGTCGGAGGGTGGGAACTTGGTTATAACTCCGATCTCGATATGGTGTTCATGCATGATTGCCCTGTAAATGTGTATACCGATGGTAAAAAAGAGATTGATGGTCGTCAGTTCTACTTGCGGTTAGCGCAGCGAATCATTCATATTTTCTCAATTAGAACGGCATCGGGGATCCTCTATGAAGTGGACATGCGATTGAGACCGTCGGGCGCATCAGGGCTATTAGTGTCACCGACCGATGCTTTTGAAGAGTACCAGTTAAAAGATGCGTGGACATGGGAGCATCAAGCATTAGTACGCGCACGTATGATTTATGGCGATGATGCCCTACAAGAAGCATTTGTTCGAACTCGACACAAAGTGCTTTGTCTTGAGCGTAATGAGGACGATTTGAAAAAATCAGTCTCCGAGATGCGAGTGAAAATGCGTGATCACTTAGGCGGAAAGAAATCGGGTCGATTTATGCTTAAACAAGATCCCGGAGGGATCACTGATGTCGAGTTTTTAGCGCAGTACTTGGTGCTACGCTTTAGCCACGAAAAGCCTAAGCTAACGCGCTGGTGCGATAATGTACGCGTGTTTGAATCTATGTTGCAGCAAGGCATTATGAGCGAAGAGCAGGCTCAAACGCTAACACACGCCTACACGAGGATCCGTAATGAGGTGCATCACCGTAATCTGTTAAACCTTGATGCGGATGTTGACGAGGGTAAATTTGCAGCGGACAGGGCACAAGTTGTCAAATTATGGGATCTGTGGCTTGACTAAGGTGGTGGCTGAATCATATTTTTGTAGACGACTGTTGTAGAAGCGTTTTGGTAGTTTAGTCGCCATAAGTGCTGTGCTAAACTCCGCTTAGATAAGAATTTTGGAGATCCATAATGAAACCTATTCTACCTGACTACAGCCAATCTGGCGTGTTGATCATTGGTGATGTGATGCTTGACCGCTACTGGTATGGGCCAACGGGGCGAATCTCACCAGAAGCGCCAGTTCCAGTAGTAAAAGTAGAAAAGAATGAAGAGCGCCCAGGTGGAGCGGCTAACGTTGCAATGAATATTGCGTCACTTGGCGGTCATGCTCATATTATTGGTTTAACAGGTAAAGATGAACCTGCTCAAGTGCTTACTGATACCTTAAATTCGTTGAAAGTGAAATGTGATTTCGTTGAATTAGCGGATTATCCGACAATTACAAAACTGCGTGTCATGAGCCGTGGCCAGCAGCTTATTCGTTTAGATTTTGAAGAAAAATTTGAAAATACGGATCCTGAACCTGTGCTCTTACGCATGGAGAAAGTGCTACCAACAGTAAAAACCGTTATTTTATCGGATTATGCGAAGGGCGCTTTAGAGCACGTACAGCAATTTATTCAAAAGGCACGCGCAGCCAATGTGTCAGTTTTTATTGATCCAAAAGGGGCGGATTTTGAACGCTACCGTGGAGCAACATTGTTAACCCCTAATATGGCTGAATTTGAACTGGTTGCAGGCAAAGTCAAATCAGAAGAAGACCTGATTGAGAAAGGTTTATCATTGATCGAAGAGTTCGACTTTGAAGCATTACTTGTGACTCGTAGTGAGCACGGAATGACACTACTACGTAAAGGCCAAGAGCCGCTTCAATTGCCAACGCTTGCAAAAGAAGTGTATGACGTGACAGGGGCCGGCGATACGGTAATTTCTGTACTTGCAGCATCTGTGGCTGCAGGAAAACCACTTGATGAAGCTTGTGCATTAGCCAATGCTGCCGCTGGTGTGGTCGTGGGTAAACTGGGTACATCAACGCTATCTATTATTGAGTTAGCGGAAGCTATTCATGGTAGCCAAGATACAGACTATGGTGTGATCACTGAATCTGCACTTGTCGAAGCGGTAAAACGCGCGCGTGCAAAAGGTGAGAAGGTTGTCATGACGAATGGCTGCTTTGATATTCTTCATGCAGGACATGTTTCTTACATGAATCATGCCGCAGAGCTTGGTGATCGTTTGATCGTTGCCGTGAATACTGATGAATCCGTGAAACGCTTAAAAGGCCCAAGTCGCCCTATCAACCCAACGGATCGCCGCATGGCGGTTTTAGCTGGGTTAGGTGCCGTTGATTGGGTGGTTCCATTCTCTGAAGATACCCCGCAACGTCTTATCTCTGAAGTGCTACCAAGTATTTTAGTGAAAGGTGGTGACTACAAACCAGAAGATATTGCTGGTGGTGAAGAGGTGATTGCCGCTGGTGGCGAAGTTAAAGTACTTAACTTTGAAGACGGCTGTTCCACCACTGAAATTATCAATGCGATTCAAGGCGGAAAAGCTTAACTCCTTTAGGCTCAAGCACTGTTTGAACAAAAGCCGATAGCGATGAATAGCTATCGGCTTTTTAGCAATTGTCATTGTGATTTTTTGGCAATTACTTTTTTAAATATAGGCTTTCTAACAATAAAAAAGCCGACATTATTATGTCGGCTTCATTTTTTACACTCTATTTTTAGCCCTGTACTGTTTTCAGTCCAGCGTTCACATCGATAATATCTTGTTCACTCAATGTACCAACAGCTTGACGAAGTTGCAGAACACTGATGATGTAATCATAGCGAGCATTAGCGAGGTTACGGTTCGCATCATACAGACGGCGAGTCGAATCTAGTACATCAACAATCGTACGAGTACCTACATCGAAACCGGCTTCAGTTGCTTCTAAAGCGGATTGAGCTGAGACAACAGACTGTTCGTAGGCGCGTAAAGCACCAATAGAAGCGCTGATGTTATTGTTAAAGGCACGAACATCTTTAACAACGCTGCGGTAAGTCGCTTCTAAATCTTCACTTGCTGCAACGTAATTGTATTCAGCTTGTTTCGTTTTAGAAGTAATGTTGCCACCAGTGTAAAGAGGCACCACTAGGTTTAGACCAACATTAAAATCGTTGTAATCACCTTTAGACGTACTATTGCTATTGCTTTCATCACCGTAGTTATACCCACCATCCAAAGTCAGTGAAGGTAGGTGCCCAGAACTCTCTAAAGAGATGTTGTCTTTTGCGATGTCTTGAGAAATGCGAGATGCAAGTAAGCTAAGGTTTTTCTGTTGGGCTTCTTCAATAAGAGCGACGGCAGAAGCCTGAGTTTTGCTTGCTGAGAAAGTTTCGGTATCTAGAATGCTAAGGTTAGTATGCTCGTTACCTGTGATTTCACGCAGCGCTTCATAGCTATTTACTAAGCTATTTTCTGCTAATACTTCATTCGCTAGTACCGTATCGTATTGAGCTTGAGCATCATGTACATCGGTAATTGCAGATAGACCCACTTCGAAACGTTGGTTCGTTTGCTCAAGTTGACGAGCTACCGCTGCTTTTTCTGCACGAACGAATTCAAGTTTATCTTGTGCGCGAAGCACTTCGAAGTAGGCTTGAGCAACGCGTAAAATAAGACCTTGTTGAACGGCCGCGAAAGAAGAGTCCGCTTGTCGTGCAGTTTTTTCTGCCGTATCTAAGGTGATCCAGCTAGAGCGTTTGTATAGCTCTTGAGATACGCTCACACCAGCCGTCAATTTATCACTTTCACGTTGGTCAATGTCACTACGGTTGATGTTGTAACCCGCTGTAAGGTTGATTTGTGGCAGTAATGCACTTCTGCTCGATGTAATCGCTTCAAATGCTGCATCGCGTTGAGCCGCTGAACGTAGCAATTGAGGATCATTTTGCTTTGCTTGATCGTATATTTCAGTCAGGGTATCGGCCCATGCTGTGGTACTCAGGCTACCTATTGCAGCACTGATAAAAAGAGGAAGCAGTTTTTTCATTTTTCCATTCCGCCTAAATCGAAAGAGGGTACTTATCAAGAGTTTAACTTAAATTGGTGGTAATTCACTCGAAACTTTGCACTTTTTTACACTTAATTGTCCGACTGTGCAATATAAATATTGTTTTATGTAAATATAAATGCAATTTTTATAATAAAAGTTGAGCCATGCCTTGGCAGTTGTTGTCTACAATGAGTAGACTATAAGATTCACATGCGAGGTGACTAATGCAAGAGTCTGACAATCAACCACATGATTTTACTCCCCAGGATGTAAAAATTATTTCAAAAGAGCCTCTTTTTAGCGGTTTTTTTAAAATGGTGAAATACCGTTTTACTCACCGATTGTTTGAAGGTGGGTGGAGCGAACCTGTCGAACGGGAAATGTTTGAACGAGGTCATGCTGCGGCATTATTACCTTACGATCCTGTTCGTGATGAAGTGGTCATTATTGAACAGATTCGTGTCGGGGCATTGGAACATCCTAATCCATGGCAACTTGAAATCGTTGCTGGGATCATTGATACCGATGAAAGTGCAGAGGATGTCGTTCGTCGAGAGGCAATGGAAGAGGCTGGGATTGAAGTTAATCGAGTCTCGCCAATTACCTCATTTTACCCATCATCAGGTGGCTGTTCAGAAAAATTAGACGTGTTCGTCGGTGAGGTGGATGCTTCTACCGCTCAAGGTGTGCATGGTTTAGAGTATGAAAATGAGGACATTCGGGTTCAAGTAATGAGTCGAAAACAGGCTTATCAGCTTGTTAAAAGTGGAAAAATCGAGAATGGTGCCTCAATTTTAGCGTTGCAATGGCTAGAGCTAAACCACTTAGAGTTAAAGTCACAATGGTTGAAAAGCTAGATGACACATGTAGCCATTGGTAAGCCGTACCATGTTGATCTTGCAGAACTTATGCGAGTGTATGAGACTAATTACGCAAAATTAAATGCTCTACTTCCATTTCAAGCAGAAGTGGGGGATGTTCGCTGCTATCAAGTGATTAATATGACCTACCAATTGAAGGTGCATGAGGTCACAAAATACACCACTTTAATCGACATATGTCAGAGTGATGAACAACCAGTATTTCCTTTGCCTAAAATGTCTGTCAGGCTATATCACGATGCTCGAGTAGCAGAAGTATGTGCGAGCGAACAGATATCACGCGTGAAAGCTCGTTATGATTACCCAAACAAAAAAATGATGCAGAAAGATGAAAAATCCCAGTTGAATAAATTTCTTGGTGATTGGCTCACTTTTTGTTTAAAAAATGGCATTAGCCGAACGCCAATGGCATTTGAATAACAATATTGAATTATTAAAGAGAAAGTATTTAGGTTTTCCATTTTGAAATTATCATCCAGTTCAGAATCTGCTTTAGGCAGCATTAAGCTTTTACAGATCACAGATACGCATCTGTTTGCTCCGGCAGATGGAAGTTTGCTGAGCGTGAATACTTTTGATAGCTTCCAAGCGGTAGTCCGTGACATTCAAGCAAAAGCATTTAAATTTGATGCAATTTTGGCGACAGGTGATATCTCACAAGACCACAGCCAAGAGTCTTATCAGAAGTTTGAATCCGGCATTGAGTGCTTACAGAAACCTTGTTTTTGGCTGCCAGGTAATCATGACTACAAGCCTAATATGAGTAGCGTACTACCTTCGCCTCAAATTCAGTGTGTTGAGCATGTTTTGCTAGGAGATAGATGGCAAATGATCATGCTTGATTCACAAGTTGTCGGTGTACCACACGGACGACTGAGCGATCAACAACTTGCCCTGCTTGATGAGCAATTAACACTTCATTCCGACCGCCATACATTGGTTTTACTGCATCATCATCCAATATTGGTGGGCAGTGAATGGCTTGATCAACACACCTTGAAAGACGCTGAACAGTTTTGGAATGTGGTTGACCAACACCAAAACGTACGTGGCGTATTATGCGGGCATGTGCATCAAGATATGAATCGTGATCATCATGGCGTCCAAGTGATGGCAACCCCTTCTACCTGTGTTCAATTTAAACCAAACTCAAATGATTTTGCTTTAGATTCCCAATCCCCAGGTTGGCGTGAGTTGGAGCTTCACCTCGACGGTAGCATCGAGACGCAAGTGAACCGCTTATCTGATGGTCGCTTTCTTCCAGATTTTAATTCAGATGGGTACTAAAAATGGCAGATAAACCATCGTTACTGCTTTACATTCACGGCTTCAATAGTTCACCTTTGTCTCATAAAGCGAATGTAATGCAGAGCTATTGTGAGCAGTTTCGTCCGGATATCAAAGTAGTCACTCCTCAATTACCATGTTTTCCAAAAGCAGCAAGCGAATGTTTGTTAGCCATTGTTGAGCAGTATAAAGATAGCCATCATATTGGTTTAGTCGGTAGCTCTCTTGGAGGGTATTTATCAACATGGTTAAACGATCATTATGGTTTTCGCGCGGTGCTGATTAACCCTGCTGTTAAGCCGTATGAGCTATTAGCGGACTTCTTAGGTGTTCAAATTAACCCCTATACGAACGAAACATACACACTTGAAAGTGTACATATTGACGAACTGAAAGCGCTTGAGGTAAAACCTCTCCGAAATGCTAAAGATTTTTGGTTATTGCAACAAACAGAAGATGAAGTGTTGGATTATCGACAAGCCGTAGAAAAGTACTCGGGTTCAAAACAAAATGTTGAACTTGGTGGGGATCATAGTTTCGTCGATTTTGAACGTTACCCTGAACTCATTATCTCCTTTCTTGAGCTTTAACCTCTTTCATTGAGGGAAGAGTCAAAATTTGACGCGCCACTTGATGATGTAACTTGACATCAAGTGACGGGTTCCAGACTATATTCCACCAATACTTTCGTGATTTTGATGAATCGACTTTAGTTTGTCTATTCTTGAGCTGAGCCATATTGCTCATCGCCATATCACGTTAAAGTACCCCAAATTATTTGAGTAAATTCCGTATTATGACAGAACAATATAATGCTGGAGCCATTGAGGTTCTTAATGGTTTAGAGCCAGTACGTCGCCGACCAGGGATGTATACGGATACAGCGCGCCCGAACCACTTGGGCCAAGAAGTTATCGATAACAGTGTCGATGAAGCGCTTGCCGGACATGCCTCAAAAGTACAAGTTATCCTGCACGCCGATCAATCTCTTGAAGTGATTGATGATGGCCGTGGTATGCCTGTTGATATCCACCCAGAAGAGAAAGTTTCTGGCGTAGAGCTGATCTTCTGCAAACTGCATGCAGGTGGTAAGTTCTCCAACAAAAATTACCAATTCTCAGGTGGTTTGCATGGGGTAGGCATCTCGGTAGTGAATGCACTATCGAAGCGAGTGGAAGTCAACGTTCGCCGTGATGGTCAAGTGTATGAAATGGCATTTGAGCATGGTAATAAGGTTGAAGAGCTGACGGTAACAGGCACTTGTGGTCGTCGTAATAAAGGCACCAGTGTTCATTTCTGGCCTGATACAAGCTACTTTGATTCGCCAAATTTCTCTGTTACTCGTTTGATTAATAATCTGCGAGCAAAAGCGGTACTTTGCCCTGGTTTAGAAATCACCTTCACCGATAAAGTTAACGGTAACGATCACCGTTGGTATTATGAAGATGGTCTAAAAGATTACCTAGCGGAAGGCGTAAAGGGGTACACCGTACTTCCTGAAGAACCGTTTACTGGCGAGTTTTCAGCTGAAACAGAAGCGGCGAATTGGGCGTTAATCTGGCAGCCTGAAGGTGGTGAGATGATCACCGAAAGCTACGTGAACCTGATCCCGACAGCGCAAGGTGGTACTCACGTTAACGGGTTACGCCAAGGTTTGCTTGATGCGATGCGTGAGTTTTGTGAATTCCGTAACCTGCTTCCTCGCGGTGTAAAACTCACTGGCGACGATGTCTTCGACCGTTGTTCTTATGTTCTGTCAATTAAGATGCAAGACCCTCAGTTTGCTGGCCAAACTAAAGAGCGCTTGTCATCACGTCAATGCGCGGCATTTGTCTCTGGCGTAGTAAAAGACTCATTTAGCTTATGGTTAAACGAAAAGCCGCAATTGGCCGAGCTATTAGCTGAAACTTGTATTGCCAATGCTCACCGCCGTATGCGTGCCAGCAAAAAAGTGGTTCGTAAGAAGATTGCTTCAGGCCCCGCATTACCAGGTAAATTAACCGATTGTTCGGTTCAAGATTTAAGTCGCACCGAAATTTTCTTCGTGGAAGGGGATTCGGCGGGCGGTTCTGCTAAACAAGCTCGTGATCGTGAATTCCAAGCGGTGATGCCACTGCGCGGTAAAATTTTGAATACGTGGGAAGTCTCGGCAGACCAAGTATTAGCGTCTCAAGAAGTGCACGATATTTCTGTCGCTCTAGGTATTGACCCTGATAACGACAACTTAGACAGTTTGCGTTACGGTAAAATTTGTATTCTTGCCGATGCGGACTCGGATGGACTGCACATCGCCACACTATTATGTGCGTTGTTTGTTCGTCACTTTAAAGCGTTAGTTCGAGAAGGGCACGTTTATGTTGCGATGCCTCCTTTATTTAGAATCGATTGCGGCAAGGAAGTTTTTTATGCCTTGGACGAATCTGAAAAAGATGGCGTACTTGAGCGTTTGAGTAAGAAAAAAGCCAAAATCAACGTACAACGATTCAAAGGTCTGGGTGAGATGAACCCATTACAACTGCGTGAAACGACAATGGATCCAAACACTCGTCGTCTTGTTCAGTTAACCATTGATGACGATGATGCGACCAATGAAATGATGGATATGCTGCTAGGTAAGAAACGTGCGGATGATCGCCGTACATGGTTGCAAAGTAACGGCGATATGGCTGAGGTATAATTGATGTCTACTGAAATAACGTTTGATGGCGTTGAACAAATGCCAATGCGCAAGTTCACCGAAGATGCCTATCTAAATTACTCGATGTACGTAATTATGGACCGTGCATTGCCTTATATTGGCGATGGTTTAAAACCGGTTCAACGACGTATCATCTATGCAATGTCGGAGCTTGGGCTTTCGGCTGCATCTAAATATAAGAAATCTGCACGTACCGTTGGTGACGTTCTGGGTAAGTACCATCCGCATGGTGATTCTGCTTGTTATGAAGCGATGGTGTTGATGGCTCAACCCTTCTCTTACCGCTACCCTCTGGTGGATGGTCAAGGTAACTGGGGTGCACCGGATGACCCGAAATCATTCGCGGCAATGCGTTATACCGAAGCTAAATTATCTAAATTCGCCGAAGTATTGCTTGGTGAATTAGGCCAAGGCACGGTGGAATGGCAACCTAACTTTGATGGCACAATGAAAGAGCCTCAAATGTTACCTGCTCGTCTGCCGCACATTTTGCTTAATGGCATTACTGGTATTGCTGTTGGTATGGCGACCGATATTCCGCCACACAATGTACGTGAAGTTGCTGATGCTGCGATTCATCTTTTGGATAACCCGAAAGCTGAGTTAAGTGATGTGATGGGCTTTGTTCAAGGGCCTGATTACCCGACAGAAGCGGAAATTATTTCACCAAAAAGCGATATCGAAAAGATATATCGTACAGGTCGTGGCAGCATCAAAATGCGTGCGGTTTGGCATAAAGAAGGCAATGACATTGTCGTTAGTGCTTTGCCACATCAAGTTTCGGGCGCAAAATTACTTGAGCAGATTGCTGCTCAGATGCGTGCGAAAAAGCTACCGATGGTGGATGATCTACGTGATGAGTCGGATCATGAGAATCCAACGCGTATCTTGATTGTTCCGAAATCCAATCGAATTGATTGTGATCTTCTGATGAATCACCTATTCGCATCAACGGATTTAGAGAAGAGCTTCCGTGTTAACTTGAATATGATTGGCCTAGATAGTCGACCTCAAGTGAAAGGGTTAGTCAAAATTCTATCGGAATGGATTGAATTCCGCCGTTCTACCGTTCGACGTCGTTTGCAATACCGTTTAGATAAAGTGTTAGCACGGTTACACATATTAGAAGGTTTACTGGCTGCTTATCTCAATATTGATGAAGTGATTGAAATCATCCGTACTGAAGATGAACCAAAACCAGTATTGATGAGCCGCTTTAATATTTCAGATATCCAGGCCGATGCAATTCTGGATATTAAACTGCGTAACTTAGCGAAACTTGAAGAGTTTAAGATTCGAGCAGAGCAAGATGAACTGGCCGCAGAGCGTGATAAGTTAGAGAAGTTACTAGGTTCTGAGCGTCGTTTAAATACGCTGATTAAAAAAGAGATCCAAGCGGACGCCGATAAATATGGCGACGATCGTCGTTCTCCTATTGTCGAGCGTGCGGAAGCGAAAGCGTTAACAGAGCGTGATTTGGTTCCAAGTGAAGCGATTACGGTCGTGCTTTCTGATAAAGGTTGGATTCGTCATGCGAAAGGTCATGACGTTGATGCTGAAGGCTTGAACTATAAATCAGGTGATAAATACCTTGCTTGTGCACGAGGCAAGAGTAACCAACCAGCCGTATTCTTAGGCAGTGATGGTCGTAGCTATTCCCTTGAATCTCACTCATTACCTTCGGCTCGTAGCCAAGGTGAGCCAATTACTGGGCGTTTGAATGTGAGCGCGGGTACATCAATACGCCAAGTTATCATGGGTGAAGATAGCCAGTTGTGGCTTGTCGGCTCTGATGCGGGTTATGGGTTTGTGTGTAAAGGCAGTGATTTACTGTCGAAAAACCGTAGTGGTAAAGCTCTGGTTAATCTGCCTCAAGCTTCTGAAGTGATGTTACCAAGTGCAATTGGCGATCTAGAGTCTGATGAGATTCTGGCGATCACCAATCAAGGTCGAATGCTATTGTTCCCAATAAAAGATTTACCTCAATTAAGTAAAGGTAAAGGGAATAAGATCATTAATATTCCAGCGGCAAAAGCGAAAGAGCGTGAAGAGTTTGTTTCACACTTAATGGCTCTGCCTCAAGGTGTGACGATTACCTTGTACGCAGGTAAACGCAAGTTAGGTTTGAAGCCTGCTGATCTAGATAACTTCCGTGGTGAGCGAGGACGTCGTGGGGGCTTATTACCACGAGGCTTACAGCGTGTTACTCGAATCGAAGTTGAGCTACCAAACGGCACAGAAAAGAAGGATGTTGAAGAGTAAGCGACGCCTGATATAGCGCTTACCTACAACAGATAATAAAAATCCCAGCTAAGGCTGGGATTTTTATATTTACTGAATATTCAGTGGAAAAGGTGGCGGTCGTTTTAACGCCTAGTATCTTCCGATATGGTCACTTTCAGGGTGATTTCCTCACCTTTTCTTAATACCAATACATCTACAGTCGTTCCTGGTCTAAGATCGGTCACGATATCCATGACACTCTGACGGCCGTTAATTTTGTGATTATCGATGCTCAATATGATGTCTTGCTTTTCAAATCCAGCATCTGCCGCTGGGCCATTTGGGTCCATGCCTAGAACCACAATACCACCGACATTATCATTACCAAGAAGGCGAGAGGTCACTGCGGTAATATCTTGTCCATCAATACCAATGTAGCCACGAATCACTCGTCCATCTGCAATGATTTTTTCCATGATTTTATTGGCTAACTTGAAGGGAATGGCAAATGAAATACCATATGTTTCTAACTCTGTTGCCTGCTGGAATGAGGCGGTATTAATCCCGACGAGTTCGCCTTGAGTGTTGACTAATGCGCCACCAGAATTACCTTCATTGATGGCTGCATCCGTTTGAATAAATGCTTGTCGTCCGTCAGCACTGATCGATGAGCGGCCAGTAGCCGAAATAATACCAAAAGTCGTCGTTTGACCTAAGTTATATGGGTTACCAATGGCAAGAACAATATCACCGACTTTGGCATTGTAGTTTGGATTTTGTGGAATGACGGGAAGATTGGTGCCTTCCACTCGTAAAATAGCAATGTCAGTTCGTCTGTCTTTACCGACTAATTGGGCAGCAGCGACTCGTCCGTCTTGCAGTGCGACAATGATTTGATCCGCTTTTGCGACTACATGATAGTTGGTAATAATGTAGCCTTTTTCACTGACTATTACTCCAGAACCTAAGCCCTGAGTTGATAATTTACTGCGGTCATTTTCCACATACTGGCGGCTGTATATATTGACAACGGCAGGGCTTGCCTTGCGAACCGCTTGGTTGAAAGAGACTTGCAAAGTGCTGATGTCCGTTGCTGGTAGCACAATATCTTTAGGCACAATGTTTGAGCGTAATGATGGCACTGCAGCTAAAATAATGGCCGCGGCAATTAGGCCAAGAGCTATTGAACGTAAGAAAAAATTCAGCATAGACTTCTCAAGAGGTTGAATGCTTTACATTAGAAAGCGGCAAAATATCACAATTTAAAACATAAAATGGATATATATGTTTGAGAAGCATAGCACTTTAGCCAATCCCAAGAAACCTCAAGATAGTGAGCAAGTAGGAAAGGTTTTGAGTGAGCAAATAGAAAACGGAAGTGACATTTAAATCACCTCCGTTTGACTACTTATTACAACAGTTGAAAGCTATTTGAGGACTTAAATCATCTAACGACTAAGTAGATTGTTCGATCTCCTCGCTGAATGTTTAAAGCTAATACACTCGGTTTCTGTTCCAAAATAGCTCTTAGTTGGGCTATGTTTTCGACTCGTTGGCGGTTAACACCAATAATGATGTCATCTTTTTGCAATTGGTAACCTGCTGCTGGTGACCCCTCTACTACTTGAGAGACAAGCACGCCGGATATTGCGCTGCCTTCATTGGTATTGGTTAGCTCTGCACCTTTGAGGCCTTGATGCAATGTTTCAGCCTGAGTTTTGTTATTCGCGGCTTCACCTAGAGTGACATCAAAGCTACGTTGCTCTCCGTCTCGAATAATACCGAGTGAAATAGTTTTTCCTGCGCCAAGGGTGGCTACTTTTGCTCGCAATTCGCTGAAAGTATCTATTTTTTTGTCGTTTACCGATACGATAATATCACCAGCAACGAGTCCAGCCTTATCTGCAGCACTATCAGGTAGCACTTGGCTGACAAAAGCACCTTTGCTCGATTCATAACCGAGAGCTTGTGCAAGCTCAGATGTGATTTCTCCCCCTTGAACACCCAGCATGCCACGTTTCACCTCGCCAAACTCTAGGATTTGGTCTGTGAGGTTTTTCATCATATTAGAAGGGATGGCAAATCCAATCCCAATATTGCCACCATTCGGGCCTAAGATGGCGGTGTTAATGCCGATGAGTTCACCATTAAGGTTAATTAACGCGCCTCCCGAGTTTCCGCTATTGATCGCCGCATCGGTCTGAATGAAGTTTTCGAAATTTTCTAGATTCAAGCCGCTACGACCCAACGCGGACACAATTCCGGATGTGACCGTTTGACCTAAGCCAAATGGGTTACCAATCGCGACAGTAAAGTCACCGACTCGAAGTTTGTCTGAGTCAGAGATTTTTATCTGAGTAAGGTTTTTTGCGCTCTCTAATTTGAGTAACGCAACGTCGGACATTTCATCGCCACCAATCAGTTCTGCATCGTATTCGCGGCCATCAAACAGCTTAACTCGAATTTTCTCAGCACCGTTGATGACGTGATAGTTGGTGACAATATGGCCTTGTTTCGCGTCAATAATGACACCAGAGCCTAACCCTCGAAAAGGGCGCTCTTTTAACTGCTCTGTTGGGAATTCAGGGCCGAAAAAGAATTTGAATTGTTCAGGAATACGCTGGCGTGAGACTTGTTTACCCTCCACAGCAATACTAACAACCGCAGGGGTAACAGATTCCAGCATAGGAGCAAGGCTAGGGGTTTGCACACCATCTACGACTAGAGGTAGGGCTGCGGTAACGGGCAAAGCCGTGATGATTGAACTGAGACTTAACGTCAGTGTTGATAATACAAGCAAAGGTTTTTTCATCATATAACTCCTCTTTATTCTCGTGAGAGTTATGACTTAAAAACCTTTGCAAAGTTCACCATTGCGATGAATTAATCAACGCTCAAATGTTACGAGGCTTTAGCAGTAACCGCTTCAGGTGCTTCAATAATCTCTTTTTCAGCATCTTTAAATAACCCTGTCGCCCCTTGAGCATAATCTTTTGGTTGCTGCTCTTGTGAGTTCTCTTTTTCATCAGAGTGCTGAGCGATGGTTTTTACAAAGGGGTTCTCTTGCTCAGGAGTATTGGGAAGTAACTCAGAAGATGTTTTCGCCATATGTTGATATAGCTTAGTGTAATCTTTTCCGAGTGTATCAAGCATCTCTGCTGATTGCGCAAAGTGATCAGCAAGTTCCTGACGTTGTTGTTCTAAAGCAAATTTTGCAGAATCGAGTTCTTTCTGCATCACTTTCTGCTTCTTATATTGAGGGGTAGTTAGTCGAGAAATCACAATTCCTAAAATTGCACCAACTAGCAAGCCAACAATGGCGTAAATCCAAGGCATAGTCGCTCCTTATTGTTGTTTTTTAACATGTATTTTACCGTTTGGTTACACATGTCCCGTTCACATGGTACTATGAGTGCTCAAGCCAATAAAGAAAAATACATGTACGCTGTGATAGCTGTTTGACCTCGACCTTATTCTGGTAGTGCTCCTATGACCCCAATACAAAAATATGAACAAGACATTCTGCAATTAGGTTTCCTGCGGGATCCTGCTCAAGAGAAAGCCGTTGAAAGCTTAGATGTGTTGTTTCATGACTTTCAGACGTATTTAAATACACCAGTGATCCAACCTAGTCGGTTTAAAAAATTACTGGGGAAATCGGCGACTGAGCCAATGCCTCCGCAAGGATTATATTTTTGGGGTGGCGTTGGGCGTGGTAAAACGTACTTAATGGATACTTTTTTTGATGCTCTGCCTACTGAGCGGAAAATGAGAGTGCACTTTCATCGATTTATGTATCGAGTTCATGATGAGTTAAAAGCATTAAATGAGGTAGAAAACCCTTTAGATAAGGTGGCTGATGCATTTAAAAAAGAGGCTGAAATCATCTGCTTTGATGAGTTCTTTGTGAAAGATATTACTGATGCAATGATTCTGGGCACTTTGTTAAAAGCACTGTTCGAGCGTAAAGTTATATTGGTCGCAACCTCTAACATCCCACCTGAAGATCTTTATCGTAATGGTTTACAGCGTGCTCGTTTCCTCCCTGCGATTGAGTTGATTCAAATGCACTGCCAGACATTAAATGTGGATAGTGGCGTTGATTACCGTTTAAGAACATTAGAACAAGCTGAAATATATCACTACCCTTTGGATGAACAGGCGAATAGTAATTTGTTCCATTACTATCAGCAATTTGTGGGAGAGGGTAAAGCGAAGTTACAGCAAGTTGAAATCAATCATAGAACCATTGATGTTATCGAAGCGAGCGATGGCGTATTGCATGCTACCTTTAAGCAATTATGCCAATCGGCGCGTAGCCAAAATGATTACATTGAGTTGTCGAAAATCTATCATACTGTGCTTCTTGCGGATGTTCTTCAGATGAGTACAACGATTGATGATGCAGCAAGGCGATTTATTGCGTTAGTGGATGAATTCTATGAACGTAACGTGAAACTCATTATTTCAGCCGAAGTGTCGATGGAAGCGCTTTATACCCATGGGATTTTGGAGTTTGAATTTAAACGTTGTCAGTCGCGATTAATCGAAATGCAGAGTCATGATTACTTAGCAAAAGAGCATTTAGCGTAAGATAAAGAGAAGAACTCGATCACGCTTACCTTATAAGAAGAAAATAATTCGTGATTATGTTCAAAAAGAGATGATTTTTTCTTCGCTCTTCTCTATAATCCTGCGACCTACCGTTACTGCGGGCCTCTAGTTATGAGTCAAATCTGACTAAGCCAAGAGTCTCCAACACTCGAAGGGGTGATGACTGGGTACTCTTAGACAGTGGGGACAAATTTATTTTGTTCCTTTAAGTGTAAATTTTTTTAATAGGTAATTATTAGCATGAAAACTTTCGTTGCTAAACCAGAAACTGTAAAACGCGACTGGTATGTAGTAGACGCTGAAGGTAAAACTCTTGGCCGTCTAGCAAGTGAAATTGCATCTCGCCTTCGTGGCAAACATAAAGCTGAATACACTCCTCACGTAGACACTGGTGATTACATCATCGTTGTTAACGCTGAGAAAGTTGCTGTAACTGGTAACAAAGCTAAAGGTAAAGTGTATTACCGTCACTCTGAGTTCCCTGGTGGTCTTAAATCTATCACTTTTGAAAAGCTGATCGATAAGAAACCAGAGATGGTTCTTGAACTTGCAGTTAAAGGTATGTTACCACGTGGCCCTCTAGGCCGTGCTATGTACCGTAAGCTTAAAGTTTACGCTGGTACTGAGCATAACCATACTGCTCAACAACCAACAGTATTAGACATCTAATCGGGGATCTTGAAAATGGCAGAGAATCAATACTACGGCACTGGTCGTCGCAAAAGCTCAGCAGCTCGTGTTTTCATCAAACCGGGCAGCGGTGAGATCGTAATCAACAAGCGTAGCCTTGATGTTTACTTCGGTCGTCCAACTTCTCGTATGGTTGTTAAACAACCTCTTGAGCTAGTTGAACTAACTGAAAAACTTGACCTTTACATCACTGTTTCTGGTGGTGGTATTTCTGGTCAAGCTGGCGCAATCCGCCACGGTATCACTCGCGCTCTTATGGAGTACGATGAAACTCTACGTCCTGCTCTACGTGCAGCTGGCTATGTTACGCGTGACGCTCGTTGCGTTGAACGTAAGAAAGTTGGTCTACGTAAAGCACGTCGTAAACCTCAATTCTCTAAGCGTTAATTTTTCTTTTACAGAAAAGTTCACGCTCCAGTTTTATTACTGGAATTGTGGTTCGAAGCTCGGCTATATGCCGAGCTTTTTGTCGTTTAAGCATCTGCTAAATCCTTTTCCCCGTTCAACTTCATTTCTTATTCTTAGAATTTTGCCTCTTTTGTGACCTCATAGGCGATTTACCTTACGATTGTTACAAAAAGGTAGCTTTATCTTGTCAAAAAGTAGGGTTTTATTTATCATTTCGCATTAATAAATAGAACTAAATTTATACTTTTGTTAGCCATGCTCTGTAAGCGGAATAATAATAATCCAAAAGGAGCAAATGGGAGAATGTTTGGATGAGCAACGCGCCTTTAAATAACGGTCGTAGACGTTTCTTAACCGCAACAACAGCAGTTGTTGGTGGTTTGGGAGCTGCAGCGGTAGCCGTTCCTTTTATTAAATCATGGAACCCGAGTGCTAAAGCGAAAGCGGCAGGTGCTCCGGTGGAAGTTGATGTTAGTAAACTTGAAGCAGGTCAGATGGTTCGTGTTGAATGGCAAGGTAAGCCTGTCTGGGTGGTTCGCCGCGCAGAATCAGTGCTAAAAAACCTTGATTCAATTAATGAACAGTTACGAGACCCTTCATCAACGGAAGAACAACAGCCTGAATATGCTCAAAATGCTTACCGCTCAATTAAGCCAGAGTTTTTCATTGCCGTTGGCTTTTGTACACACCTAGGTTGTTCGCCTACTTATTTACCTGATTCTTTTGCGGAACAAGTTCAAGGTGTCAAATCTGGATTCTTCTGTCCATGCCATGGTTCTAAGTTCGATATGGCTGGCCGAGTTTTCCAAGGAGTACCAGCACCGTTGAACCTCGTTGTGCCTAAGCATATGTATTTAAGTGATACGACGATCATGATCGGTATTGATGAGGGAGATGCGTAATGCAAGGACTACTTGATTGGGTCGAAAAACGATTACCAATGATGGATGCTTATAAAAAGCATCTATCAGAATATCCAATGCCAAAAACGTTCAACTTTTGGTACTTTTTTGGTTCATTAGCAATGCTTGTTTTGGTTAACCAAATCTTAACTGGTGTATGGCTAACAATGAACTACGTACCATCTGGTGAAGGGGCGTTTGCATCGGTTGAATATATCATGCGTGATGTTGAGTATGGTTGGTTGTTGCGTTATATGCACTCCACCGGGGCTTCAGCATTCTTTGTTGTGATTTATCTACACATGTTCCGTGGTCTTATCTATGGTTCATACCAGAAGCCTCGTGAACTCTTGTGGCTATTTGGTATGTTGATCTTCTTAGTGCTGATGGCTGAAGCTTTCATGGGTTACCTATTGCCATGGGGACAAATGTCTTACTGGGGAGCTCAAGTTATTATCTCGCTATTTGGTGCAATTCCAGTGATTGGCGACGATTTAACGCTTTGGATCCGTGGTGACTACATTATCTCTGGTGCGACACTAAACCGTTTCTTCGCCTTGCATGTAATTGCGCTGCCAATCGTTCTGTTGCTACTTATTGTATTGCATATCCTTGCGCTGCATGAGGTGGGTTCAAACAATCCAGACGGAATTGAAACCAAACTTCCTAAAGGTAGTATGGGCGACGATTACAAAACGCAATTCAAGTTCCACGAAAACTACACTAAGAAGTACGACATTATCGACTCTATTCCATTCCATCCTTATGGAACGGTTAAAGATATGGTCGGCATTGCTGGGTTCTTGTTCTTCTTCTGTTACGTTCTGTTCTTCAACCCTGAAATGGGCGGTTACTTCTTAGAAGGACCAAACTTTGAAGCTGCAAACCCGCTGAAGACTCCTGAACACATTGCTCCTGTGTGGTACTTCACGCCGTTCTACGCAATTTTGCGTGCGGTTCCAGATAAACTCATTGGTGTTATAGCAATGGGCGCATCGATTGTTGTGCTATTCCTACTACCATGGCTTGATCGTTGTAAAGTACGTTCATACCGTTACCGTAGCAAACTGCATCTAATTAACATTATTCAATTCACCATCAGCTTTATTGCGCTGGGTATTTTAGGTGCACTGCCTGCAACGCCGACATATACACTACTGGCTCAAATATTTAGCTTAGGTTATTTCATGTTCTTCGTTCTGCTTTTCGTTTACAGCAAAAATGAAGCGACGAAACCATTACCAAAGAGGGTGAAATTCAAATGAAAAAATGGATTGTAATACTATTTGCAATGCTGCCATCTTTAGCATTAGCTGCTGGTGCAGGCGTTCACTTAGATAGTGCGAATAATGATATGAGTGATAAAGCATCACTACAAAATGGTGCGAAGCTTTTTGCTAACTACTGTCTTGGTTGTCACTCAACTCAATACCAACGCTATGAACGTGTTGCGACGGACTTGGGCATTCCTGCTGATTTAATGAAAGAGAATCTGATTTTTGACCCTGAGACAAAAATCGGTAGCTTGATGGTTAATTCAATGCCACCAAAACAGGCCGCTAACTGGTTCGGTGCTCCGCCACCAGACTTGACTCTGGTTGCTCGTGTTCGTGGTACGGATTGGCTATACACTTATCTACGCTCTTTTTATGCAGATCCTTCGCGTCCATTTGGCGTGAATAACACTGTATTCCCAAGCGTTGGTATGCCACACGTTCTTGAAGAGCTTCAAGGTATCCCAAGTGCCGTGTTTGAAACGCATATGGTTGATGGTGAAGAAGTTCAGGTTATTGTCGATATCGAGACAGACGGTACTGGTGAGCTAAGTTCAGGCGAGTATGACAATGCGGTTCGTGATTTAGTGAACTTCCTTGAGTACTCGGGTGACCCTGTTCAATTAGAGCGTCATGCGTTAGGTTGGTGGGTAATGGCTTTCTTAGTATTGTTCACTATCGTAGTGGTATTGCTGAAGAAAGAGTATTGGCGTGATGTGCACTAATTGTGCTATCATTTCGTGCTAATTATTAAATGTGCAATGGAGGCTTAGCCTCCATTGTTTTTTTATCTGTAACTGCCGGAGGCTCCATGGCTGTAGCTGCCAATAAACGTTCTGTGATGACTCTATTCTCAAGTGCATCTGATATGTATAGCCATCAGGTTCGTATTGTTCTAGCTGAAAAAGGCGTAAGTGTTGAAGTTGAACTTGTTGATGAAGCAAATTTACCAGCAGAGTTAATTGAACTTAACCCTTACAAATCAGTACCGACTCTGGTTGATCGCGAACTAGCGTTATACGATTCAAAGATCATCATGGAATATCTAGATGAGCGTTTCCCTCATCCACCATTGATGCCTGTATATCCAGTAGCTCGCGGCAATAGCCGTCTAATGATGTACCGAATTGAACGTAACTGGTACTCAGTTGCTGAAAAAATCGTAAAAGGCAATGCTGAAGAGTCTGAAGCGGCACGCGTTAAGCTTCGTAATGACCTTCTAACTCTTGGTCCTGTTTTCGCTGAATATGCGTACTTCATGAGTGAAGAATTTAGCTTGATCGATTGCTACCTAGCTCCTCTATTATGGCGTTTGCCTGAACTAGGTATTGAACTTATTGGTCCTGGTTCTAAAGAACTTAAGATTTACATGAACCGCGTATTTGAACGTGATTCATTCTTAGCATCTTTAACTGAAGCTGAACGTGAGATGCGTTTAACTCACTAACGGTCGAGTTCATGGATATCGCAAAAATGACACCACGTCGTCCTTATATGCTTCGAGCATTTTATGACTGGCTGGTTGATAATGAATTAACACCGCATGTTGTGGTTGAAGCCACTCTTCCTGGGGTTCGTGTTCCAGAAGAGTTTATTCAAGATGGTCAGATCATTTTGAATATTGCGCCTCGCGCGGTGGGGCAGTTAGAGCTAGGTGATGACGCTATCACCTTTAATGCTCGTTTTAGTGGTCGCCCACACGTAGTGATTGTACCTTTGTATGCTGTTCAAGCTATTTATGCTCGTGAAAATGGAGCAGGAACGATGTTTGAACCAGAAGAAGCGTACATGGAGGCATTGGAAGAAGGGATCGAAGAGTCACCTTTTGAAAATGATGAGGCTCCAACACTAAGTGTCGCAAGTTCTGAAATCGAAGAAGGTGAAGCACCTGAACCTGATTCAGAGCCACCAAGACCGAAAGGCAAGCCAAGCTTAAGAGTCATTAAGTAAATTCAGGTGAGAGTATTTACCTGGATATAAAAAAGCAGCGATAAGCTGCTTTTTTTTTGTCTGAAAAACACTGATGAATCATTATTCTGTCAGTATTATTCTATCAGCATTAGTCTGCGGTGGATGCCGTGTCTTCTGCGTACTGAAAAGCTCTAATAACTTGTTTGACGCCAGAAATGTTACGTGCGATTTTTGTCGCAATATCAGCTTGTTGGTGAGAGACGTAACCTAACAAGAATACCTCTTTATCTTCAGTAATGACTTTTATTTTGACTCCATTGAGTTCTGAATCGGTTAACAGAGCAGATTTAACTTTAGTGGTGATCCAGCTGTCCGTACTCATTTCGGTGACGCTTAATGGCGTTTTCACTCTGACTTGGTTATGGATAACGTTCACGCCATCGATAGCTCGGGCCTTATTTTCAAAGTTATTTAGGTACTCTGCAGTGCTTGCTTGCCCCATTAAAACAACAGTACCGTTATATGAACTTGCGGTGATACGAACTTGCCCTTTAAATGGCGCTTTATTGCCAATTGCTGCGATTTCAAATTCAAGATTATTATCTTGCCAAATCTCTTGGGTGCTTCGTGTGTCGGTCACTAAATTTGCAGTTGTGGCGGCTCCTGCAATGAATAATCCCGCACAGCCTGTTAAGTTGAAGGCAATCAGGATGAGGCTAAATGTTTTTAGTAAGCGCATGATTTTTCTCTCTACTCTTCATGAGCGGGAAAAAGAACTTGATCGACAAGATCGCATAAGCAATGCAATGTGACCATATGAACTTCGTGAATTCGAGCGGTACGATGAGATGGTATTCTGATTTCAACATCGTGTTCGCCAAGTAGGCCGGCCATTTCTCCCCCATCTTTGCCTGTAAAAGCAATGATAGTCATATCTCTAGTTACAGCCGCTTCCATTGCTTTGATGATATTTTTGCTGTTACCGCTAGTTGAAATAGCGAGTAGCAAATCACCCGGTTGCCCAAAAGCTCTCACTTGCTTCGAGAAAATTTCTTCATAGTGGTAGTCATTAGCGACAGCGGTAAGCGTGGTTGTGTCAGCTGTAAGCGCCATCGCAGGTAGGCTTGGACGCTCTGTTTCAAAGCGATTCAGTAGGCATGAAACGAACTGTTGTGCGTTTGAGGCTGAACCACCGTTACCACAGCAAAGCACTTTGTTACCATTGAGCAGACTTGCGACCATCGCTTGTGCTGCGTGAGTAATGGCATCGGGTAGCGCTTCTGCTGCTGCAATTTGAATTTGAATACTTTCTGTAAAGCTTTCTTTAATGCTGTCTAGCATCGATTATCCTTGGGTAATAGCGTTTTTTATCCAATCAATATTGTGGCTATTATTTTCAATAGCAACAACATCAAAACGAAAGTTAGTTGAATGAACTGAAAGGTTCTGTTGTAGCAACCATAAATGTGCTGTTTTTATCAGCTTGTGCATTTTTTTTTGTGTCACCATTTCAGCCGCATGACCATAGTGAGTGTTTTTACGAAACTTTACTTCGACAAATATGATCGTTTGCTGATCTCGCATTATAAGATCGATTTCGCCACATTTCGCTGTGAAATTTTGTTCGACAAAAGTTAAGCCCTGGCTGCATAAATGCTTTTTTGCCAGAGCTTCATATTGGTTTCCTATCTGACGGCGGCTAAAGAGCCCCATGTTCTGCCCAGCTAATTTCGCTTTGCACAACACATTGCTCGTTAATACTCAGAACGCCTGTCTTACCTTGAATGCTGTAGTTATCGACCACTTTCATTTGTGGGAGTTCCCCCATCAATTGATACGCGTCCATTCCTAGGGCTTGAAGACGTTTTTCAGGGTTCAAATGTTTAGGCCATAATGTGTCTAATTGAGCTTCAAGTTTGCTGTCATCACTGATTAGCATTGGAATATCGCTATAAATCACGCCAGTAAGATCTTCATACTGCTTTTTGCCACTGTGACTGCTTGAGTTAGAAAATAGCTTAGGTTGTTTTGTGTCAGGGTTAACCGCAACTTCAATGAAAGGCTTAATCAAGGTTAGCTCAGAACCCTTTGCCACAATATAAACAGAGTCGATATCACGACGACTGCGGGCTTGAGTCTCCATATCTAAATTCAACAAAGCATCCATTTGAGCGATGCGCTGCTGGCTCTCTTGTAGACCGAAAACCGAATTGATATTTCGTTGCAGTTGGCGCTTATCACCGAAAAAACTCACTGCGACCTTGTTTTTGCTGTATTTTTTCCACTCAGTCTCGAATGCATTAAGTACTCGATTTCCTAGCTTACCTTTAGGCGCTAAGATTAATGGATACTGATAGCCTTGAGTAAACAGGTGTTTTGCCGCTTGGGCAACCTCTTGTTCCGGTGACAAGGTTAGGTAGCAAATGTCAGTTCCATTCTCAATTTGTGAAGGAATATTTAACGCTAAAGCAGGGATCGGTTTGTCGACGTGTGATTGCGCTTCCTGCAATCGTTCGATATTACTTTTAATCAGCGGACCAACTATAAAGTCGACGTTGTTATTGACGAGAGTCGCTTTGATCTCTTGAGCTGTTTGAGTATTGGTATCAAGAACGGTCAGTGTCGCATTAGGATCTCGATTCGAATCTTCCATCATCGCCATGATAAATCCATCACGAACCAGTTGAGCTTGTTTCGCGTATTTACCTGACAATGGCAATAGCAGTGCGGTGCTAACGGGTTGTACGATCTCTAACTCTAAAATTTCTTGAATGGCTTGCGGAGTGTAGATCGCTGAAGGGTGATCGCTATTTTCGGCTAACCAGTGTTCCAGAGTGTTTTTAAGCTGAGGAATATTTTCATTGAGTGTTTTCATGTAGATAGCAAGCTGTAGCCAGCCATCAAATACGAACTCATTTGGCTCAGCAATGAGCGATGTGATCTCATATTGCGAGTACTGGTTGAGATTACGCCAAACTTGATCTGCAATCGCCGCTTGCTGCTCTTGTGGCATAAGTTCAGAAGCCAACACTAATTCACGGCTTGCTTCAAAGTATTGAGCCATCTCTTCTAATAGCTCTGCTCTTAATTGGTGATAGTCTTTCCACTGCTCATCAGGCAGTTGCCACCACTCTTGAAAATTCAGTAGCGCATAAGCTTGAGTTGGCTGAGCATTGTCCCGCAGAAGAGTTGAACGAGAAAGTTGCCATTCCGCTTGCTGTACTTGAGAAAGATTCTGTTTGGCAAGGCGTTTTACTAAGTGCGATGCCTGTTCACTGTTTTGAGCTCGAATAGCGGCCTTTAAACCCATGATGAGCCAATCATTTTGCAAGCTGCCTTGAGTGCTATCTGCTTGCATAATGTAAGATTGTGCCGATTGCGTCGGATCTAAGGTAATATCCACGTAAGTCGGAGCAGCAGGCTTAGAAGAACAAGCTGCTAATGTAATTGCTAATGCAATTGGCGTCAGTAAGCGTGGTACACTAATTCTCTTATGGTTCATCATTGCCATGAGTTCTTTATAATTCCGTGTAAAATTGTCTCTATATTAATCGTTGAAGTGATGGTAAACAAATGACAGATAACAAAACCTTGCCAACTGAGATCCCAACTCTCTATATTGTACCCACCCCAATTGGTAACTTGGGTGATATAACCCAACGCGCCATCGAGGTGCTATCGAGTGTTGATATCATTGCTGCGGAAGATACTCGCCACACAGGTAAGCTACTTGCACACTTCAATATTCCAACTCGAACGTTTGCTTTACATGATCACAATGAGCAGCAAAAAGCTCAATTACTCGTCAATAAGTTGCTTGAAGGACAGTCTATCGCATTAGTTTCCGATGCGGGAACCCCTTTAATCAGTGATCCAGGTTATCACTTGGTAACAAAATGTCGTCAAGCGGGTGTTAAAGTTGTGCCCTTACCCGGCGCTTGTGCAGTGATCACCGCGTTGAGTGCTTCTGGTCTACCTTCTGATCGCTTCAGCTTCGAAGGTTTTTTACCTGCGAAGAGTAAAGGGCGTCGCGATAAATTTTTAGAAATTGCAGAAGCTGAGCGCACTTGTATTTTCTACGAATCCCCACATCGTATCACGGATTCACTGCAGGATATGCTTGCGGTTTTAGGCTCAGAGCGTGAAGTCGTTCTCGCAAGAGAAATTACTAAGACCTTTGAAACCATCCATGGCGCACCATTGGGTGAATTAATTGATTGGATTGCAGAGGATGATAATCGAAAACGTGGAGAAATGGTGCTACTTATCCATGGTTTCCGCAGTACATCAGATGACACCATTCCGACAGAAGTCACTCGCACATTAACAATTTTGACCAAAGAGCTACCATTGAAAAAGGCCGCAGCGATGACAGCTGAGATATATAGCCTGAAAAAAAATGCGCTGTATAAATGGGGATTGGAGAATATAACCGATTGATCTGAGTGCCACGCTAAGTAAGGGTGGTTATGAATTGAGCGTTTGAGTTCTCCTGAGCGTCTTAGATCACATTTGTACTGGTAACTGTTATCTGAACCCGTTACAATCCGCCGCGGAGTTGACTGGATAGTCGCTGCTTCATTGATGTCCTTCGGGAGACTGATGGAGGGGAGGAAAGTCCGGGCTCCATAGAGCAGGGTGCCAGGTAACGCCTGGGGGGCGCGAGCCCACGACAAGTGCAGCAGAGAGAAAACCGCCGATGGCTTAATCTTCTTTTATTCTTCGGAGTAGGGAAGTAAGCACAGGTAAGGGTGAAAGGGTGCGGTAAGAGCGCACCGGACGTCTGGTAACAGTGCGTTGCAAGGTAAACTCCACCCGGAGCAAGACCAAATAGGCTTCCACATTGCGCTGCTCGCGTAAGGAAGCGGGTAGGTTGCTTGAGCCAGTGAGCGATTGCTGGCCTAGACGAATGGCTATCACCGTGCAAGCGGTACAGAACCCGGCTTATGATGTCAACTCCACCTATTCCGAGACCCATCATTACTTCATTAGTAATGATGGGTTTTTTGCGTTTTATTGACGTAAGAAATTTTTATTGCCTTAAACTGGCGTAATGTCACCACATATCAGGCACTAGTAGTAGCGCTTAAGCGTGAAATCAGTACACTAAAGCTTTTTCTGATAAGAAATCTGCGCCTGAAAAGTGGCTTAATCCGTTCAATGAGAAGACTATGACTGAATCATTCCAACATATTTCTGTACTACTAAACGAGTCAATTGATGGTTTGGCGATTAAGCCAGACGGAACTTACATCGATGGAACTTTCGGACGTGGTGGTCACAGTCGTACAATCTTATCTAAGCTGGGTGAGAATGGTCGATTATTCAGTATCGACCGCGATCCACAAGCGATCGCAGAAGCGCAGAAAATTGATGATCCTCGCTTTACCATTATTCACGGCCCGTTCTCTGGAATGACAGAATATGCAGAACGTTACGACTTAGTTGGAAAAGTGGATGGCGTTTTGCTTGACCTTGGTGTCTCTTCTCCACAGTTAGATGATGCTGAGCGCGGATTTAGCTTTATGAAAGATGGTCCACTCGATATGCGTATGGATCCAACATCTGGAATGCCAGTATCTGAATGGATTGCACAGGCAGATCTTGATGACATTACTTGGGTGATCCGTGAGTTTGGTGAAGACAAACATGCTCGCCGCATCGCTAAGGCAATTGTTGCGCACCGTGATGATGAAGAGAAAGAGCCACTGACTCGTACAGGTCAACTTGCTAAATTGATTTCAGATGCAGCGCCGAAAAACTTTAAAGAGAAAAAACACCCGGCGACTCGTAGTTTCCAAGCGTTTCGAATCTATATTAATAGTGAATTAGAAGAGATTGATACTGCACTAAAAGGCGCAGCGAGCATTCTTGCTCCTGAAGGCCGTCTATCAGTAATCAGTTTCCACTCTCTTGAAGACCGTATGGTGAAACGCTTTATTCGTAAAGAGAGCAAAGGACCGCAAGTGCCTCATGGTATTCCAATGACAGAAGCACAAATTAAAGCGTTGGGTAGCCCAGATCTAAAACCGGTAGGCAAAGCGATCAAACCATCAGCGGATGAAGTGGATGGGAATACTCGTTCACGTAGTTCAGTGCTTCGTCTTGCTGAAAAGCTGTAACCTGATTCCGATATCACAGTGTTATGAAGCAAACTTCTCCTAACTTGGCCAAAATTATCGTTCTTGACCTATTTACCGTAGGTCGAGTTCCTTTGCTGTTGTTGATGCTTATTTTTGCCAGTGCGATGGGCGTGGTGTTTGCTACTCATACTTCACGCCAAGCTATCTCAGCAAAAGATCAAGCGCTTGTTGAACGTGAGCATTTAGACAATGAATGGCGAAACCTCATGCTTGAAGAAAATGCCCTTGCTGAGCATAGCCGAGTTCAAAGAATGGCTAAGTCTGAGTTGCTGATGAAGCGGCCAGATGCGGATAAGGAAGTGGTCATTTCTCTCCAATGATATCTCCTAAAAAACCATCAGCACCTACCAAATCCAAAGCAAGCGCAAAAACCAAGCCTGAGGACTCGCCGATCCTTATTCGTTGGCGTTTTAATATTGTTCTCGCGTTTATATTCCTTATCTTTTCTGCATTGATAGGTCGTCTTGCTTTCATCCAAGTGGTTGAACCTGACAATCTTATTCGTCAAGGCGATCTTCGTTCTGTACGTGTAAAAGCCTTGCCTTCCGCTCGTGGGATCATTTCGGATCGCAACGGTGAACCTTTAGCGGTAAGTGTACCTGTCGAAGCGGTATGGGCTGATCCTGTTACTATTTATAAAGAAGACGGGTTAGCGAATAAAGATCGTTGGTTTGCTCTTGCTGATGTACTCGGCTTAGACCGCCAAGGTTTACTCAATAAAGTCGCCTCTAATAAATCACGCCGTTTCATTTACCTGCAACGCCAAGTTAGTCCTGCGATGGCGAAGTATATTCGTGAGCTAAAGATTCCTGGTATTGGGCTGAAAGCGGAATCCCGCCGTTATTACCCAGCTGGTGAAGTGAGTGCTCACCTAATTGGTGTAACCGGAATTGATGGGCATGGACTCGAAGGTGTCGAGCGCAGTTATGATAAATGGTTAACTGGAGAAGCGGGTAAGAGAACAATCCGGAAAGATCGCTATGGTCGAGTGGTTGAGAATATCGCACTTGAAGAGCGAGAAGAGGGTAAACCACTGCAACTGACCATTGATCAGCGCCTTCAAGCGATTGCTTACCGAGCGGTCAAGCAGGGAGTTGCGGATTACCGTGCCACTTCTGCTTCGGCCATTTTATTAGATGTTAAAACCGGTGCGGTACTGGCGATGGTGAATGCGCCGTCATACAACCCGAATAATCGCTCTAATTTACAAAGCTACAAAATGCGTAACCGAGTGATCACCGATGCTTTTGAGCCCGGCTCCACGGTCAAGCCTTTTGTTGTGCTAGCGGCATTAGAAAATGGCACTGCAGACATGAATACCGTTATTGATACGGGTGAAGGGATCATGCGCATTGGTGGTAGCCGAGTCAGAGATACGTCCAAAGTGGGCAAAGCAGATCTTGCTACGATACTGAAAAAATCCAGTAACATTGGTGTGACGAAGCTGGCTCTGGATATGCCTCTTGAAGCTTTGTTAGGCATGTATGCTTCTGTCGGTTTAGGAGAAGAGTCGGGTTTAAACCTTGTGGGTGAAACGTCGGGTATTTTTCCAAGCCGTCGTCGTTGGTCTAAGTTTGAAATCGCCACCCTTGCGTTCGGTTACGGTTTGTCTATTACTCCGATTCAGTTAGCGCATGCTTACGCTACGCTAGGAAATTACGGTGAGTACCAACCGATCCACATTATTGATAGTAACCAGCAAGATTTAGTACACCAAGTCGCGGATCGTGAAAACGCAAAACGGGTTTTAGAGATGCTCGAAGGGGTGACCCAGCCCGGAGGCACAGCGACCAAAGCGGCAGTGCCGGGTTATCGAGTAGCCGCAAAAACAGGGACATCACGTAAAGCAATTTCAGGCGGTTATGGTGATGAATACTTTGCTTACACTGCAGGCGTGGCTCCGGTAAGTAACCCAAGGGTTTCGCTGGTGGTTATGGTGAATGAACCCCAGGGTGATCAATATTATGGTGGTTCCGTCGCTGCTCCGATATTTTCAGAAATAATGAAAAGCGCGCTACAGATTTTAAATGTAGCTCCGGATGAGAATCAATTTCAAAACTAGTCATAGTGTGACTGGTTTTACACAACATCGATATATGGAAATGGTTATGAGCGATAGCATGAGTTTGACTTCACTGATTTCACCTTGGGTTGATGTCAGCAAAACCACCGCTAATGAGGTTATCGTAACGCACTTAGAGTTAGACAGCCGTAAAGTGCAATCGGGAGATACGTTTGTTGCGATCATCGGTCACGCCGTTGATGGGCGTCAATATATAGAAAAAGCGATCGCTCAAGGTGCTAATCTTGTGCTTGCCCAAGCCGATGAACAACATCCTCACGCTAGCATTGAGACTCAATTAGAGGTGATGGTTGTCTATATTGATTCACTTAATGCTCATCTCTCTCAGTTGGCTGGCCGCTTATATAGCGCGTCAACATCATCATTGATTGGTGTGACGGGGACGAATGGTAAAACGACCATTACTCAGTTAATTACCCAGTGGCTTGAGCTTTTAAGTGTTAAATCTGCGGTGATGGGGACAACGGGGAATGGCTTCCTTGATGATTTGCAACCTGCCGCGAATACCACCGGAAATGCCATTGAGATCCAGCATACCTTAAGTCAACTTGCTGCGCAGGGGGCGAAATATACGTCTCTAGAAATATCCTCTCATGGGTTAGTTCAAGGTCGAGTGAAAGCATTAGGTTTTTCGGCTGGGGTCTTTACTAATCTCAGCCGTGATCATCTGGATTACCATGGCACCATGCAAGAGTACGCGAAGGCTAAGTTAAGCCTCTTTACTCATCATCAGTGTCAGAACGCCATTATCAATGTCGATGATAGTGTTGGTGCTGAATGGATCGAATCGGTGCCAAATGCGATTGCAGTGTCATTAAAATCACCTTGTTCATCGCGCCCTTCTATTTGGGCGACGCACATTGAATACGCGGAGTCAGGCATTACGATCGACTTCGATGGGCATTGGGGTGAAGGGCGTTTGCATGCGCCATTGATTGGAGAATTCAATGCTTGCAACGTGATGCTAGCGCTGGCGACATTACTGTCATTGCGCTTTGATAAGCAGCACCTATTACAAACTGCTGCGGATCTAAAACCTGTACTTGGTCGTATGGAGTTATTTCAAACTCAAAACCGCGCTAAGTTAGTTGTGGATTATGCTCATACTCCTGATGCTTTAGAGAAAGCGTTATCGGCACTGCGTGTACATTGTAATGGTCAGTTGTGGGCTATTTTTGGTTGCGGAGGCGATCGTGATACAGGTAAGCGCCCAATGATGGCTGCTATTGCTGAGAAGCTCGCAGATAAAGTGATATTAACCGATGATAATCCACGCAGTGAAGACCCTGGGTTAATAGTACAAGATATGTTGGGCGGATTAGAAAAACCGGATCTGGCGATAGTGGAACATGATCGATTCAAAGCCGCTGAGTATGCCTTTACTCACGCAGGAGAGAACGACATCATTCTGCTCGCGGGTAAAGGCCACGAGGATTACCAAGTGCTAGCCCATGATACGGTTCATTATTCAGATCGTGAGACCGCTCAGTCTCTTTTAGGATTAGCGTTATGATTTCATTCTCTTTAAGCCAGCTTGTTGCCGAGTTCAACGATCAATCGCTAGCCGCAACTCTAGTCGGAAGTGATATCACCATCTCTTCAGTATCGACGGATACACGAAACATTGAACAAAATGCTCTGTTTGTCGCATTAGTTGGTGAACGATTTGATGCGCACGATTTTTGTCAGTCAGCGGTTAAATCAGGGGCTAAGGCCCTTTTAGTAGAGCGTGAAATCATTATTAATGATCCCGCCGTTGCCGCTCCCGCTCAAATTGTAGTGAAAGATACAAAATTGGCGCTGGGTCTACTTGGGGCTTGGATCCATCAACAAAGCAAAACGCCGACGGTTGCCATTACAGGAAGTTGCGGTAAAACCACCGTGAAAGAGATGGTTGCGAGCATTTTAATGCCTAAGGGCAATGTTCTTTTCACGGCGGGAAACTTCAATAATGATATTGGTGTTCCTCTCACCTTGCTACGCGCACAAAAAACCGATGATTACGCTGTGATTGAACTGGGTGCTAACCACATTGGTGAAATTGAATATACCACCGCTTTAGTTAACCCTGATGTCGCATTGGTGAACAATGTGGCTGAGGCGCATCTCGAAGGATTTGGTTCACTTGATGGTGTTAAGCAGGCCAAAGGTGAAATTTATCAAGGCCTAAATGCTTCGCAAACCGCGATTGTAAATTTAGACAGCAATGGTGGCGAAATCTGGGATGAGGTACTCGCAAATAAACAGGTCGTGACTTTCTCAGTAAACAATGACCAAGCGGATTTTTACGCAACGGATATCAACTTAAATGATAATGGAGAAGCGAGTTTTACTCTTCACTCTCCGTTAGGACATGCTGCCATTCAGCTCGGAATTATTGGATCTCACAATGTTTCTAATGCATTGGCTGCGGCTTGTTTGAGCGTAGAGCTTGGCGCTAACCTTGAAGAGATCCAATCAGGACTCGCCAATTTATTGAAAGTAAAAGGCCGTGTTGAAGCCGAATCACTATCGAAGAGTATTCGTCTGATTGATGATAGCTACAATGCGAGTGTGCCTGCGATGAAAGCCGCGGTTGAATTACTGGCAAGTTTCAGTGGTGAACGCTGGCTCGTTTTGGGCAATATGGCGGAATTAGGCGATGAAAGCCTTGCACTTCACCACCAAGTCGGTGAATATGCTGCCCCATTTGAATTCGAACATGTACTCACTTATGGTGAGGATACAAAGGTTATCAGTCAGGTGTGTCATGGCCTTCATTTTGATAATCATGTCAGCATGATCACATATATTAAGCAGTATCTCAGCGAACATCAGGATTCAACTCATACTCTCTTAGTTAAAGGTGCGAATAGCGCGGGTATGAGCCAAGTTGTTGCTGGACTTAAGGAGAACTTTTCATGATCATTTGGCTAGCTGAGTTACTACAGCCATATTTTTCATTTTTTCGCTTGTTTGAATATCTCTCATTTCGAGCGATTGTCAGCGTTATCACCGCCCTTAGTTTATCTTTGTGGATGGGACCAAGGCTGATCAAACGTTTACAAATGATGCAAATTGGTCAAGTGGTTCGTCACGATGGACCAGAATCTCATTTTAGTAAACGCGGAACCCCAACAATGGGGGGCGTGATGATCTTAGCTGCTATTGTGATTACGGTTCTTCTTTGGGCTGATCTTTCTAACCCATATGTGTGGGCCGTCTTGGCGGTGTTACTGGGTTATGGCGCCGTTGGGTTTGTCGATGATTACCGTAAAGTCGTACGCAAAAATACCGATGGCTTAGTGGCTCGTTGGAAGTATTTTTGGCAGTCAGCGATAGCACTCGTCGTGGCGTTTGCGCTTTATGCTCACGGTCACGATACGGCAGCGACACAATTGGTTGTCCCATTCTTTAAAGATGTGATGCCGCAACTTGGCCTGCTGTATATCGTACTGACTTACTTTGTGATTGTCGGAACCAGTAATGCGGTGAACCTGACTGATGGGCTAGATGGCCTAGCGATCATGCCTACGGTTTTAGTTGCAGCGGGTTTTGCCTTTATTGCGTGGGCGACAGGCAATGTTAACTTCGCCGAGTATCTGCATATCCCATATATTCCATATACATCAGAGCTTGTTATCGTATGTACGGCAATGGTTGGCGCTGGTTTAGGCTTCTTATGGTTTAACACTTATCCAGCTCAAGTATTCATGGGTGATGTGGGCTCGCTTGCTTTGGGTGGTGCGTTAGGCACAATTGCGGTATTGGTTCGCCAAGAGTTAGTTCTCGTGATCATGGGCGGCGTCTTTGTAATGGAAACGCTGTCGGTGATCCTTCAAGTCGGTTCTTATAAATTGCGTGGTCAGCGTATTTTCCGCATGGCTCCAATTCACCATCATTACGAGCTTAAAGGTTGGCCAGAGCCGCGCGTTATTGTGCGTTTCTGGATCATTTCAATGGTGCTAGTGCTTATTGGTTTAGCGACATTAAAAGTACGTTAATTATATGAGAAGCAATCAAGTCGATTGCTTCTCGTTTTCTTATTGGTAGAAGTGGTATCGACATGGATCATTGGCAAGATATTCATAATGTGGTGGTGGTTGGGCTTGGCATTACCGGGCTTTCAGTGGTTCAACATCTGAAGAAAACGCAGCCGCAATTGTCACTTCGAGTGATTGACACTCGTATGAGTCCGCCAAGTAAAGAGCAACTCCCTCAAGACGTTGAACTTCACTCTGGCAGTTGGAATACCGCTTGGTTAGCAGAAGCCGACCTCGTTGTTGCAAACCCAGGTATTGCACTCGCAACACCAGAAATTCAATCTGTATTACAGCAAGGTATACCTGTTATTGGTGATATTGAGCTGTTTGCATGGGCGGTGAAAAAGCCGGTTATTGCGATCACAGGCTCAAATGGTAAAAGCACAGTAACGGATTTGACGGGTGTTATGGCAAGTGCTTCAGGCCTAAATGTGGGTGTTGGCGGGAATATTGGTGTGCCTGCTCTCGACTTGTTAAATCAAGATGCCGACTTGTATGTCTTAGAGTTATCGAGCTTTCAATTAGAGACAACCAGTAGTCTAAAACTTACCGCGGCAGCCTTCCTCAACTTATCTGAAGATCATATGGATCGCTATGATGGCATGGGGTCGTATCGTCAAGCCAAATTGCGCATTTTCAATAACGCAGAAACTGCGATTATTAATCGTGAAGACGTTCAAACCACCGCCGATCATTTTACTGGGAACATCAAATCATTTGGTTTTGATGATCAAGATTTCGGCTTGATGGTTAAAGATGGAAAAGAGTATTTGGCAGACAACGGACAAGCACTGCTTGCGGTTGATGAGCTTACTCTTGTTGGGCGACATAATGTAGCCAATGCTTTGGTGGCTTTAGCCTTATTGAAACAGGTTGGCACCGACTTATTCAGCACGTTACCAGCATTGAAGGCATACAATGGTCTCACTCATCGTTGCCAAGTGGTGGCCAATCATCGTGGAATTAAGTGGGTCAACGACTCTAAAGCGACCAATGTTGCGAGTACATTAGCAGCCCTTTCTGGTTTGGATTGCCAAGGGACGCTGTATTTGTTGGTGGGCGGAGTGGGTAAAGGCGCTGATTTCTCTGAGTTGTCTCCAGTGTTGAAAACATTACCGGTTCAATTATGTTGTTTTGGTGAAGATGCCGATGAATTTATGCCCCTTCACACATCCGCAAAAAAATATGATTCAATGCACGATATCATTAGATCGATTGAAGGTCAGTTGGTTGAAGGCGACATGGTGATGTTATCGCCTGCTTGTGCTAGCTTCGATCAGTTTAAAAACTTCATGGCGAGAGGTGATGCCTTCACTGCTCTTGCTCAACAATACGCTTAGTCAGTAGTAAGGCGATGAACTTGATCAGTGTGAAGCAGTGTAAAGATAAGTGGCAAGATTGGTTCATGACGCCAACCCCCGATGCGCTGTTTGATCGTCAATTGGTTTGGATTGCTCTTGGCCTAATGCTTACGGGGTTAGTTATGGTGACATCGGCTTCATTCCCTATTAGCTCACGACTGACGGATCAACCCTTTCACTTTATGTTTCGTCATGCTGTTTTCCTCGGTTTAGCGCTCATAACATCAAGTGTGATACTGCAGATTCCATTGAAACGTTGGATGCAGTACAGCTCCTATTTGTTAGCTCTCTCGTTCTTTTTACTGGTCGTGGTATTAGTAGCGGGAAAATCCGTGAACGGAGCCTCACGCTGGATCCCTCTCGGTCTGTTTAATTTACAGCCTGCAGAGGTCGCGAAACTCTCGCTGTTTATTTTTATGGCGGGGTATTTGGTTCGTAAACAGGCAGAAGTAAGGGAAACCTTTTTTGGCGGATTTATGAAGCCGATTCTTGTTTTCGGATTATTAGCCGTGCTTCTACTTGGGCAGCCAGACTTGGGTACTGTAGTCGTTATGCTGGTCACCCTATTTGGAATGTTGTTCATTGCCGGCGCTAAGCTCACTCAATTTATTGGACTCGTGGTGGTAGGGATCATCGCGGTCATTGGACTGATAGCCTTAGAGCCTTATCGAATTCGACGAGTGACATCATTTTTGGACCCGTGGGAAGACCCATTTGGTAGCGGTTATCAGTTGACTCAGTCATTGATGGCTTTTGGTCGAGGAGAGTGGTTTGGTCAAGGGTTAGGTAATTCCATCCAAAAATTGGAGTACTTACCAGAGGCTCATACCGACTTTGTATTTGCCGTGTTGGCGGAAGAGTTAGGCTTTATTGGCGTAACTTTAGTGTTGATCCTTATCTTTAGCCTGGTGTTAAAAGCGGTCTTTATTGGTAAGCGAGCGTTCGAAAGCAAGCAACAATTTGGTGGCTATCTCGCATTTGGTATCGGGATCTGGTTTGCCTTCCAAACATTGGTTAATGTAGGGGCCGCTGCGGGTATTGTTCCGACCAAAGGCTTAACCTTGCCACTAATCAGTTATGGTGGGTCGAGCTTGATTGTTATGTCGACGGCGGTATCCATACTCTTGAGAATAGATCACGAATGTAGGGTGCAGAAAAAAAGCACGCCTTTAGCAGATTCAGCAGAACAAGACTTTAGCAGAACAGAAAACGATGAAAAAAAATAAACGTTTATTAGTTATGGCTGGTGGCACCGGTGGGCATGTTTTCCCTGGCCTTGCTGTTGCCAAAAAGCTTCAGCAACAAGGCTGGGAAATCCGCTGGTTAGGCACGGCGGATCGTATGGAAGCTGAGTTAGTTCCTAAACATGGCATAGACATTGATTTTATTAAGGTAAAAGGTCTACGTGGACAGGGCTTGGCTAAATTAGTTAAAGCGCCTTTCCAGATCATTAATGCCGTTATCCAAGCGCGACGTAATATGAAGAACTGGCAACCTGATGTCGTACTTGGGATGGGTGGATACGTAAGCGGACCGGGTGGCATTGCGGCATGGTTGCTGGGTATTCCCGTTGTCTTGCATGAGCAGAATGCTGTCGCAGGGTTAACCAACCAATGGCTCTCTAAAATTGCCAAAAAAGTATTCCAAGCATTTCCTGGCGCATTTCCACACGCAGAAGTCGTGGGGAACCCAGTTCGTCAAGATGTCGCTGAGTTACCCGACCCAGAAATTCGAATGACGTCACGCGAAGGTGACATTCGTATTTTAGTGATGGGAGGTAGCCAAGGCGCTCAAATTTTAAATAGAACAATGCCTGATGTACTGAAAGCGTTAGGTAATGGCTACACGGTTATCCACCAAGCTGGAAGAAATAACCGCGAGGAAGTCCTTAAGGCATACCCTCAAGAGATGACCGACAATGTTGAGGTGGTAGAATTTATCGATGATGTTGCTCAAGCTTATGCGTGGGCCGATTTATTGGTTTGTCGCTCGGGTGCATTGACGGTTTCTGAGGTCTCTGCGGCAGGTATTGGGGCGGTATTTATCCCATTTATGCATAAAGACCGCCAACAGGCACTTAATGCAGACCATTTAGTTGAGTGTGGTGCGGCTGAAATGATAGAGCAACCTGATCTGAGCGTTGCTAAGTTAACCAGCAATATCCAAGCTTTAACTCGAACAGAATTACTTGCAATGGCAAAACAAGCGCGTAAAGCTGCCAAGCTTGATGCTGACATGACTGTTGCCAAGGCTATTATTGCCTTAACTGAATAATGAGAATTGAAAATGACGATTGAACATACTCAAAACCTTGCTCAAATTCGTGCCATGGTGCCAGAAATGCGTCGTGTTAAGTCTATCCACTTTGTAGGGATTGGCGGGGCTGGAATGAGTGGTATTGCGGAAGTACTGTTAAATGAAGGTTATCAAATTACAGGTTCTGATCTTTCAGAAAACCCAGTCACAGAGCGATTGACTAGCAAAGGTGCAACCGTATTTTTTGGTCATCAAGCCAGTAACGTAGAAAGTGCGAGCGTGGTTGTTGTTTCAACTGCGATTAATGAAGAAAACCCTGAACTCGTTGCCGCACGTGAGTTGAGAATTCCAGTTGTTCGCCGTGCAGAAATGTTGGCTGAATTGATGCGTTTTCGACATGGTATCGCAGTTGCCGGAACTCATGGTAAAACGACAACAACAGCCTTAGTGACTCAGATCTATTCTGAAGCAGGCTTAGATCCAACATTTGTAAATGGCGGTTTAGTAAAAAGTGCAGGCACTAATGCTCGGCTAGGTTCAAGCCGCATTTTAATTGCTGAAGCGGATGAGAGCGACGCTTCGTTCTTACATTTACAGCCTATGGTCAGTATTGTCACCAACATCGAAGCGGATCATATGGAAACGTATGGCGGCGATTTTGAAGTATTGAAACAGACATTTGTCGATTTCTTGCATAACTTACCCTTTTATGGACAAGCGATTGTTTGCGTTGACGATGATGTCGTGCGTGAATTAATTCCTCGTATTAGCCGTCAAGTGATCACTTATGGTTTCTCTGACGATGCTGATGTGCGGATTGAAAATTATCGTCAAGATGGACAACAAGGTAAGTTCACCGTTGTACGCGAAGGCAAAGCGAACTTAGATATCACCTTGAATATCCCGGGTCGTCATAATGCACTCAACGCATCTGCGGCAATCGCAGTGGCAACGGAAGATGATATCTCCGATGAGGCTATTTTAGCGGCAATGGCGGGAACTCAAGGAACTGGTCGTCGTTTTGACCATTTAGGTGAATTCGATACTGGTAATGGTGTTGCGATGCTTGTCGATGATTACGGACATCATCCCACAGAGGTTGGCGTTACGATTCAAGCAGCGCGTTCTGGCTGGAAAGAGAACCGATTGGTGATGATTTTCCAACCTCACCGTTACAGTCGAACTCGTGATTTATACGATGATTTTGCTAACGTGCTTGAGCAAGTGGACGTATTAATCATGCTAGACGTTTATGCGGCGGGTGAAAAACCGATTGCAGGCGCAGATGGCCGAGCCTTGTGTCGGACCATTCGTAGCCGAGGAAAGATCGATCCTATTTTCGTACCAGACGCTCAAACCCTGCCTTCCGTGCTGGCTAATGTGCTTCAAGATGGTGACCTAGTGTTAACACAAGGTGCGGGTGATGTTGGTAAAGTAGCAAAACAGCTGGCGGCTCTTGAGCTAAATATTAATAGAATGCAGCAAGTGTCGTGAGATCCTACACAATGCGTGTTTGAGTCCCCAGATTGAGAAATTGATTAGATTGAGCTTGAAATTCTTACTATCAATGTTTGATAGTTTGAATAAGCTCAGTATAATCCCAAGGTTAAAGTAAGTGCTTTTACCTCTATTACGAAACGATAGGGAATAGAATTGCAAGCTAAGAAAAGGGATCGCGGACTTTGGTAGAAAGTGCTTTAAGTGAAGGCCGTTCAGTATCCAATTACCCACTAGTAAAAGAGCACGCTTTTGGCGCGACTTTTTTGCTGGTGGTTTTACTATTAATTGGCTCTCTTCTTTATTCAACATTAAGTTGGATGTGGGATGATCAACGACTCCCACTCTCAAAAATAGTATTGCAAGGTGATTTGAGTTACGTAACGGCACACGATGTACAGCGTGCTTTTGCTCAGTTGGATCATATTGGCACCTTTATGTCGCAAGATATTGATGCATTGCAATCGAGTGTTCAGGCTATTCCATGGGTGTCACAGGTATCCATTCGTAAGCAATGGCCTGACACAGTGAAAGTATTTTTAACGGAATATCACGCTTCTGCTATCTGGAATGGAAATGAACTGTTAAATGAATCTGGTGATGTATTTAATGGTGATGTTGGCCAACTGAAAGGTGAGCGAGTTAAGCTTTATGGACCTGACGGTACAAGCCAGCAAGTATTGAATATTTGGCAAGAGAATAACCCTCGCTTTCAAAGTTTAGGGTTAGCAATTACCTCTCTTGTGTTGAATGAGCGTAGAGCGTGGCAAATTATTTTAGATAATGGCATTCGTCTTGAATTAGGCAAAGAGTCGTTATCAGAACGTATTGAGCGATTTATCTCACTTTATAATGAATTAGGCGCAAAAGCTGAACAAGTGAGCTATATCGATCTTAGGTATGATACGGGAGCTGCCGTTGGTTGGTTTCCTAAGCAAGACTTAGAACAAGAGAGTACAGATGACTAAGACCACAGATGACAACATTATTGTTGGTCTTGATATAGGCACTGCAAGTGTTTCGGCTCTAGTTGGTGAGGTCCTACCTGATGGTCAAATAAACATCATTGGTGCAGGAAGTAGTCCTTCTCGAGGGATGGATAAAGGCGGCGTTAACGATCTTGAATCCGTTGTTAAATCGGTACAAAGAGCGGTCGACCAAGCAGAGTTAATGGCAGAATGCCAAATTAGTAATGTATTTATCTCCTTGTCGGGTAAGCATATTGCAAGCCGTATCGAGAAAGGGATGGGGACCATATCTGATGAGGAAGTTTCTCAGGATGATATGGATCGCGCCATACATACTGCCAAGTCAATCAAAATTGGGGAAGAACTGCGTATCCTGCACGTTATTCCCCAAGAATTTACGATTGACTACCAAGAGGGAATTAAAAACCCGCTTGGTTTGTCTGGTGTCCGTATGGAAGTGAGTGTTCATCTTATTTCCTGCCATAATGATATGGCGCGGAACATTATTAAAGCAGTGGAACGTTGTGGACTAAAAGTTGAACAGCTAGTGTTCTCCGGTTTGGCCTCAAGTAATGCCGTTATTACCGAAGATGAGCGAGAGCTGGGTGTCTGTGTTGTCGATATTGGCGCTGGTACAATGGATGTGTCTATTTGGACTGGTGGTGCATTAAGGCATACTGAAGTTTTTTCTTACGCTGGTAATGCGGTCACAAGTGACATTGCATTTGCGTTTGGCACCCCTGTCAGTGATGCTGAAGAGATTAAAGTTAAATACGGCTGCGCATTAAGCGAATTAGTGAGTAAAGATGACACCGTTAACGTCCCAAGCGTTGGTGGGCGTCCTTCTCGTAGCTTGCAAAGACAGACATTATCAGAAGTTATTGAGCCTCGTTACACTGAGTTAATGGGCTTGGTTAATCAGACGATTGATACTGTTCAAGTTAAATTGCGCGAAGATGGTATTAAGCACCATTTAGCTGCTGGTGTCGTCTTAACGGGTGGCGCAGCACAAATTGAAGGATTGGTGGAGTGTGCAGAACGCGTATTCCGCAATCAAGTTAGAGTAG
The DNA here is from genome assembly GCF_013114135.1 of Vibrio sp. 03-59-1. Lineage (NCBI taxonomy): Bacteria > Pseudomonadati > Pseudomonadota > Gammaproteobacteria > Vibrionales > Vibrionaceae > Vibrio > Vibrio sp. 03-59-1. Next base: position 112,768 of record NZ_VTYA01000005.1, on the reverse strand, counting down.
GTAAACCTCTAGAAGTTAGTGGTTTAACCGATTACGTTAAAGAGCCGTATCATTCTACGGCTGTTGGCTTACTTCATTATGCAAAAGATAGTCAGATCAATGATGATGGTGAATATAGTGAGCCTAAGCGCTCTTCTGTATCGTCAGTGTCAGGAATATTCGGCAAGTTGCGTAACTGGATACAAAATGAGTTTTAACCTGAGTTGCAGGGAAAACGGAGACAACACATGTTTGAACCGATGATGGAAATGTCAGACGATGCAGTAATCAAAGTCGTTGGAGTTGGTGGTGGCGGCGGTAATGCTGTAGAACACATGGTGCGAGAGTCTATTGAAGGCGTTGAGTTCATCAGTGTAAACACAGATGCGCAAGCACTGCGTAAAACAAGCGTAAATAGCGTTATCCAAATTGGTGGCGACATCACTAAAGGCTTAGGTGCTGGTGCAAACCCGCAAGTTGGACGTGATGCAGCTCTTGAAGACCGAGATAGAATTAAAGAAATTCTGACTGGGGCCGATATGGTATTTATAGCCGCTGGTATGGGTGGTGGTACTGGTACTGGTGCTGCTCCTGTTATTGCTGAAGTGGCAAAAGAGCTAAATATCTTAACAGTTGCCGTTGTGACTAAACCTTTCAGCTTTGAAGGCAAGAAGCGTTTAGCCTTTGCAGAGCAAGGTATTGAAGAACTGTCTAAGCATGTTGACTCTTTGATTACTATTCCAAATGAGAAGTTGCTTAAAGTTCTTGGTCGTGGCGTGACGCTACTTGAAGCATTTGCAAGTGCCAATGATGTACTTAAAAATGCGGTTCAAGGTATTGCGGAGCTTATTACGCGTCCTGGTATGATCAACGTCGATTTCGCGGATGTTCGTACAGTGATGTCGGAAATGGGCCACGCAATGATGGGTAGTGGTATTTCTCGTGGTGAAGATCGCGCAGAAGAAGCAGCAGAAACTGCAATCTCAAGCCCATTACTAGAAGATATTGATTTAGCTGGTGCTCGTGGCGTACTGGTTAACATTACCGCTGGTTTAGACATGCGTTTAGATGAATTTGAAACTGTGGGTAACACAGTGAAAGCATTTGCATCTGATAACGCAACGGTGGTTATCGGTACTTCTCTAGACCCAGATATGACAGATGAAATTCGCGTTACTGTTGTTGCAACGGGTATCGGTACAGAAAAAAAACCTGATATCACATTAGTTGCAGGTGGAAAAGCGAAAGTGGCAGCAGTGTCACAACCGCAAGCGCCAGTACAACAAGCTGCGAAAGTAGAAGAAAAACCGGCACAACCTTTGCAAGAAAAAGTAGAGGTAAAACCACAGCCGACATCGCCAAATATGAGTCAACCTTCAGTGAGTGCGGGTCAAAGCGCAGCACCAAAGGCTGAAAAAGAGAGTGGATACTTAGATATCCCAGCATTTTTACGTCGTCAGGCTGACTAATTAGTAACCATTAATTTGACACTGTTCAAAATTATGGTAGCATTCGCGGTCGGTTAGCTAACCGATCGTGATTGTAGCACTGACAAAGAGGCAAGCAGATGATCAGACAACGTACTCTGAAAGAAATAGTGACAACAATCGGTGTGGGTCTCCATTCCGGTCGTAAAGTGACACTTACTCTTCGCCCTGCTGCTGCAAATACGGGTATCATTTATCGTCGTACTGACCTAAATCCACCTGTTGATTTTCCAGCAGATCCGGCGTCAGTTCGTGACACTATGCTATGTACAGCATTAGTTAATGATGAAGGCGTACGCATTTCCACGGTAGAGCACCTTAGTGCTGCACTTGCTGGTATGGGTATCGATAACATCATTATTGAGGTTGATGCACCTGAAATTCCAATCATGGATGGCAGTGCAAGTCCGTTTGTTTACTTGTTACAACAAGCTGGAGTTCAAACGCTCAATACTCCAAAGCGATTCATTCGAATTAAAAAGCCGGTACGTTTTGAAGACGGTGACAAATGGGCTGAATTTGTTCCATTTAATGGCTTCCGAATGGATTTTGAAATCGACTTTAATCACCCTGCGATTGAATCAGACGAACAACGCATGTTGTTTGACTTCTCTTCTCAAGGTTTTGTTAAAGAGATTTCTCGTGCTCGTACATTTGGTTTTATGCGTGATATTGAGTACTTACAATCACAGAACCTATGTTTAGGTGGCAGCTTTGATTGTGCGATTGTCCTAGATGAATATCGAATTTTGAATGAAGAAGGTCTTCGTTACGAAAATGAATTCGTTACTCATAAAGTTCTAGATGCTATCGGTGATTTATACATGTGTGGACACGCTATTATTGGTGAGTTCCGAGCTTATAAATCAGGGCATGGTTTGAATAACCAATTATTAAGAGCTGTGCTTGCTGACCAAGAAGCTTGGGAATGGGCTACTTTTGAAGAAGAAGCTGGTTCTCCAGTTGCATTTGCAGACCCTAATATGGTTTTAGCGTAAGTAGCACAAATTGAATTTAAAAAAGCCAGGTGTTGAAGCCTGGCTTTTTTGTATCTGAATCTTTATAGCGAAAATCGTTCCATGGCTATTTGTTTTTTTCTGCCATTTGAGCAATTTTCTCAAGGCGAGCTTTTATTTTCGGTGGTGCCATTTCTGCGATCATTAACAGAGAACCTGCTGCCGCATCAGAAATAGGTGGGCGAGACGGTTCCTTGTTTTCATGCTTCTCCTGCATCGTTCTATAAAGTGCTGGGTTTATTTTCACTTCAAGTCCAATTAGTCTGGCAAACCCCATATTTCTCAGTTGACTTAAAATCATCAGCCGATCGTAGTTTATCTTCATCTTTATCGATGCACTCGCAACTTCGATAACAAGATTACCGCCACGTAAGTTTGCGGCCCTACATTGGTTTGCAGTTCCTTTAGGTAAAATATCACGCAAGGCATTATTGATGGTCATTATCTCGGCGGCATGCTCTTGTAATTGGCTGAATCGAGATTCTGAAATGAGCGTTTGAGTAAGGGTTGGCCGATGATCACGCATGAAATTACTCATAAATAGAAGAGATATACGTGCAGTTTAGACGAGGAAGGCTTGTTGGTACACTGTTGTTGCAATCAAAGTTTGTCTATTCATTCGTCAATCGAGCATAAAAGTACAAAGTGCTTCAAACTATTGGGTTTAGCGATGGTTGTTCAACTCAAAATTACTTACACTACTGAGTACAAAATTCAGAATGAGCCTTGAAAATCAAAGTCTGTATCACAATATCAGTGAGAGATGATTTATCTCAGTATCCTTAGTTTAAAACTGGTAGAGACTGAAGGCATTAATACTAGATCGAAGACGATCTAAGAACGAGAGATCCACAGCAAATGATTACTAAGTTACTGACAAAGGTAATTGGCAGTCGCAATGACAGAACACTGCGCCGCCTTAGAAAAATCGTAAAAGAAATTAATAACTATGAGCCAACGTTTGAAGCATTATCTGACGAAGAGCTTAAAGCGAAAACGATAGAATTCCGTGCTCGCCTAGAAAAAGGTGAGAGCTTAGATAACCTGCTTCCTGAAGCTTTCGCAACGGTGCGTGAAGCATCAAAACGTGTTTATGGCATGCGCCATTTCGACGTTCAGCTTATTGGTGGCATGGTACTAAACAATGGCCAGATTGCAGAAATGCGTACTGGTGAAGGTAAAACACTTACCGCAACATTACCTGCATACTTAAATGCACTGCCTGGAAAAGGTGTGCATATCGTCACAGTGAATGATTACCTAGCGAAACGTGATGCGGAAACTAACCGCCCACTATTTGAATTCTTAGGCATGACCGTTGGTGTGAACGTTCCGAATATGGCTCCACCAGAAAAGAAAGAAGCGTACCTTGCTGATATTCTTTATGGAACAAACAACGAATTTGGCTTTGATTACTTGCGTGACAACATGGCTTTCCGCAACGAAGACCGAGTTCAACGTGCACGTTTCTTCGCTGTTGTCGATGAAGTGGACTCGATTTTAATCGATGAAGCTCGTACGCCATTGATCATCTCTGGTCCTGCTGAAGATAGCTCTGAGCTATACACCAAGATTAACACCCTGATCCCTCATCTTGAATTGCAAGAAAAAGAAGATTCAGAAGAGTATCGTGGTGATGGTCACTACACCATGGATGAGAAATCTAAACAGGTGTACTTAACTGAGACAGGCCAAGAGTTTGTTGAAGAGTTGATGGTTAAAAATGGTTTGATGGAAGAGGGGGATACTCTTTATTCACCAACCAATATCAGCCTATTGCATCATGTTAATGCTGCGCTACGTGCTCACGTACTGTTTGAGAAAGATGTTGATTACATCATCTCTGAAGAGGGCGAAATTGTAATTGTTGATGAGCACACAGGTCGTACTATGCCTGGTCGTCGCTGGTCTGAAGGTTTACACCAAGCTGTTGAAGCAAAAGAAGGTGTGAAGATTCAGAATGAAAACCAAACTCTAGCATCAATTACGTTCCAAAACTTCTTCCGTCTGTATGAAAAACTGTCGGGCATGACGGGTACTGCGGATACAGAAGCCTTTGAATTCCAATCTATCTATGGGTTAGAAACCGTTGTTATCCCAACGAACAAACCTATGGTACGTGATGATATGCCGGATGTGGTGTACCGTACTGAAGAGGATAAATTCAACGCAATCATTGAAGATATTAAAGATCGCGTTGAAAAAGGCCAACCAAGCTTAGTGGGTACGGTTTCGATTGAAAAATCAGAACTGCTTTCTAATGCACTGAAAAAAGCGAAAGTGAAACATAACGTACTTAACGCTAAATTCCACGAAATGGAAGCTGAGATCGTTGCACAAGCGGGTACGCCAAGCGCGGTTACTATCGCAACTAACATGGCTGGTCGTGGTACGGATATTGTACTAGGTGGTAGCTGGCAAGCTCAGGTTGAGAAGTTAGACAACCCAAGCAAAGAGCAAATCGCTGAAATTAAAACCGCATGGAAAATTGTTCACGATAAAGTTTTAGAATCTGGTGGTTTACACATCATTGGTACTGAACGTCATGAATCTCGTCGTATTGATAACCAGCTTCGTGGTCGTTCTGGTCGTCAAGGTGATGCTGGTTCTTCACGTTTCTATCTATCAATGGAAGATTCTCTGCTGCGTATTTTCACATCAGAGCGCATGGCTGGTTTGATTCAAAGCGGTATGGATGAAGGTGAAGCGATTGAAAGCCGCATGTTGTCTCGCTCTATTGAAAAAGCGCAACGTAAAGTTGAAGGCCGTAACTTTGATATTCGTAAACAGTTACTTGAGTACGATGATGTTGCCAATGACCAACGTAAAGTGGTTTATGAGCTACGTGATGAACTAATGAGTGCTGATGACATCAGCGAAATGATTGAACACAATCGCGAAGATGTCTTCACTACTGTAATCAACGAGTACATTGCCCCTCAATCTCTAGATGATATGTGGGATATTGCAGGTCTTGAAGAGCGCATGAAGAATGACTTCGATCTTGAGATGCCAATTCAGGCATGGCTAGATGAAGATGATAAACTTTATGAAGAAGCATTACGAGAGAAGATCTTAAACACGGCAGTTGAGACTTACCGTGCTAAAGAAGAGACTGTTGGCGCAACTGTTTTACGTAACTTTGAAAAATCAGTGATGCTACAAACCCTTGATACGTTGTGGAAAGAACACCTAGCGGCAATGGACCATTTACGTCAAGGTATTCACCTACGTGGTTATGCTCAGAAGAACCCAAAACAAGAGTACAAACGTGAATCGTTTGAGTTATTTGAGGATCTTCTTGAAGCACTAAAACTTGATGTGATCACTATCTTGAGCAAAGTTCGAGTTCAACAACAAGAAGAAGTTGAACGTATGGAAGAGCAACGTCGAGCGCAAGCAGAAGAAGCGGCACGTCGTCAGCAGTTCCAACATAAAAATGCGGATAACCAGTTATCTGATGAAGAGCATGCGGAAGAAGGTCACCAACCTATGGTACGTGAAGAGCGTAAAGTAGGTCGTAATGAACCATGTCCATGTGGCTCTGGTAAGAAATACAAACAGTGTCATGGTCAAATTGCATAATCCATGATCTGTTTTTAATAAATAAAAGAGTCGCTTAGGCGGCTCTTTTTGTAGGTAAAACATAGGAATGTACATGAAACGCGTCCATATCGTTGCAGCGATCATCTTTAACTCAGATAAAAGCCAAGTATTTATCACAAAGCGCCCGGACCACGTTCATAAAGGAGGCTTTTGGGAGTTCCCTGGTGGCAAAGTAGAAGGGGGCGAATCCATCGAGGATGCGATAAACCGTGAATTAAACGAAGAAATTGGTATTGAGATTGTTGAACAATCCTTATTCGAACATTTGGAGTTTGATTACCCGGATAAATCTCTAAAATTTGACTTCATCGTAGTGAGCCAATTTAAACATGAACCGTATGGCAAAGAGGGGCAACAAGGGGAGTGGGTGGCCGTCGAAAACCTAGCTAAGTATGCATTTCCTGAAGCGAATGTTCCAATTTTAGAGCGAGTTATAAAAGAATTTAGGCGGTAGTCATAGGGTTTAAAACTCTAGCACGGAGTAACGCTTTACGTTACATTGTGTTCATCATCACAAAAGGAGAACAACGCAATGGTTCGAATTGCGATTGCAGGAGCAGCAGGCCGAATGGGCCGAAACCTCGTAAAAGCAACACATCATCACTCAGGCGCTGCTGTTGGAGCTGGCTCTGAGCGTCCTGAATCTTCCCTTATTGGCGTCGATATTGGTGAACTCTGCGGTGAGGGGCATTTTAATGTTTCTCTGGTTGATAACTTAGAAAAATCAATTGATCAGTTTGACGTCATTGTCGATTTCACCGCACCAGTAAGTACTCTAGTTAACATCGAATTATGCCGTCAGCATGGTAAAAAACTGGTGATTGGCACAACGGGTTTTTCTGAAGAAGAGAAACAAGTGATCGCTCATGCTGCGAAAGAAATTCCGATCATTATGGCACCTAACTATAGCGTGGGTGTTAACTTAGTCTTTAAGTTGCTGGAAAAAGCCGCGAAAGTGATGGGTGATTATTGTGACGTGGAAATTGTAGAGGCACACCATCGTCATAAAGTTGATGCGCCATCAGGTACTGCGATTGGCATGGGAGAAGCTATTGCAGATGCAATGGGAAATGATCTCAATGATGTGGCAGTTTGGTCTCGCGAAGGGATAACTGGCGAACGTACAAAAGATGAAATTGGTTTTGCAACGATTCGCGCAGGTGACATTATTGGAGAGCACACGGCAATGTTTGCCGATATTGGTGAACGTGTTGAGATCACTCATAAAGCGACTGATCGTATGACCTTTGCTAATGGTGCCATTAAAGCTGCGGTTTGGCTAAATGAAAAGCCTGCTGGCTTCTATACAATGACTGATGTTTTAGGCTTAAATGACCTTTAAGTAGATAATTATGCGCTGAGATCTCTCGGCGCATAGAAATTCCCTACCTTTTTCTCACCACTCTTCTTCATATTTATTCACTAAAATCTCATTATATCCAAGGTTTTTACTTGTTGTTTTGGGTGTTTGGTGTCTATTTTTCGTTATTGTTCTTATAACTTGTATCAAATTATTTAAAGTAACGATTGCGTATTGTCTATTTGTTCTTATGATCGATTGTTAGTGTGTATTTTTATCCCAAATAATAGTTTTACTGGTTTTGAGCTGTTTATTACATCTAAATGTTCTGTTTTGGGGCTTTTAGGGTGAAAGTTCGAATTTCGCGTTAAAAAACCATATTTATTTTCGAGTGAATGTTGACACAAATCACGCTAATCAATAGAATACCGCCAATTTGTCTAATTTCCATAAAAACGCTGGTTAATCGCGTAAAGGAAGGTAGAATTGCAAATTAAATCAACTTTAATGCATTTTTATTCTGGAGGTTGCCTTGAGTAAGTCAGCACTGCTAGTCCTAGAAGATGGGACGGTATTCCACGGTGAGTCCATAGGCGCAGATGGTTCCGCTGTTGGAGAAGTCGTTTTTAACACCTCGATGACGGGGTACCAAGAAATCCTCACTGATCCTTCCTATTCCCAACAAATTGTTACCCTCACTTATCCCCATATAGGCAATACCGGAACCAATTCCGAAGATGAAGAATCCTCTTCTATCCATGCCCAAGGCCTTGTAATTCGCGATCTCCCCCTCATCGCTTCTAATTTCCGTAATGAACAATCCCTTTCTGATTATCTTAAATCACAAAATATCGTTGGTATTGCTGATATCGATACGCGCAAGTTAACTCGAATCTTGCGTGAGAAAGGCGCTCAAAACGGTTGCATCGTTGCTTGTGCTTCTTTGAAAGATAGCCATATCGATGAAGCTTTGGCGCTCGCGAAAGCAAAAGAATTTCCTGGCTTAAAAGGTATGGACCTTGCGAAAGAAGTTACAACAAAAGAAGCGTATCAATGGAAGCAGGGTTCGTGGACGCTTACGGGTGGCCTTCCTGAAGCGAAAGATGATAGCGAATTGCCATACCACGTTGTCGCTTATGACTTCGGAGCAAAGCGTAACATCTTGCGTATGCTTGTTGACCGTGGCTGCCGCCTAACGGTTGTTCCAGCTGAAACGTCAGCTGAAGAAGTATTAGCACTGAATCCGGATGGTGTCTTTTTATCAAATGGTCCTGGAGATCCAGAGCCATGTACCTACGCGATTGAAGCAACCAAAGTGTTCTTAGAAAAAGAGTTACCAATTTTTGGTATCTGTCTAGGACACCAAATACTGGCTTTGGCTTCTGGCGCTAAAACAGTAAAAATGAAGTTTGGCCATCATGGTGCAAACCACCCAGTGAAAGATTTGGATCGTGATATCGTGATGATTACTTCACAAAACCACGGCTTTGCGGCTGATGAAGCGACACTTCCTGAAAACTTGCGAGCAACGCATAAGTCTTTATTTGATGGCTCTTTGCAGGGAATTCATCGTACAGACAAACCAGCCTTTAGCTTCCAAGGTCACCCAGAAGCTAGCCCTGGACCAGAAGATGCAGCACCGCTGTTCGACCACTTTATTGAATTAATTAAATTGCATACAGCGTAAATCGGAGTAGTAGACAATGCCAAAACGTACTGACATTAAAAGCGTTCTTATTCTAGGTGCTGGCCCGATTGTTATCGGTCAGGCTTGTGAATTCGATTACTCTGGTGCTCAAGCCTGTAAAGCCCTGCGCGAAGAAGGCTACCGAGTTATTCTTGTAAACTCGAACCCAGCAACCATCATGACTGATCCAGATATGGCGGATGCGACTTACATTGAACCTATTCATTGGGAAGTGGTTCGCAATATCATCGCGAAAGAGAAGCCAGATGCAGTGCTTCCTACAATGGGTGGGCAAACTGCGCTTAACTGTGCGCTAGATTTAGAAAAGTACGGAGTGCTTGAAGAGTTTGGTGTTGAGATGATTGGTGCAACGGCTGACGCGATTGATAAAGCGGAAGACCGTTCTCGTTTTGATAAAGCAATGAAGTCGATTGGTCTTGAGTGTCCAACGGCTGATACCGCTAAAACAATGGAAGAAGCTTACAAAGTTTTAGATATGGTCGGCTTCCCTTGTATTATTCGCCCTTCATTTACTATGGGTGGTACCGGCGGTGGTATCGCTTATAACAAGGAAGAGTTTGAAGAGATTTGTCGCCGAGGTTTAGACCTTTCGCCAACGAATGAGCTGCTTATTGATGAATCTCTTATCGGTTGGAAAGAGTACGAGATGGAAGTGGTTCGTGATAAAAACGACAACTGCATCATCGTTTGTGCGATTGAGAACTTCGACCCGATGGGTATTCATACCGGTGACTCAATCACGGTTGCTCCGGCTCAAACACTTACGGACAAAGAATACCAACTAATGCGTAATGCTTCTCTTGCAGTATTGCGCGAGATTGGTGTTGAAACGGGTGGTTCAAACGTACAGTTTGGTATCAACCCGAAAGATGGCCGTATGGTTATCATTGAGATGAACCCACGTGTATCACGTTCATCTGCTCTTGCCTCTAAAGCGACTGGCTTCCCTATCGCGAAAATTGCCGCAAAACTGGCTATTGGCTTCACGCTAGATGAGTTAATGAATGACATCACTGGTGGGGCAACTCCAGCATCTTTCGAACCAACAATCGACTATGTTGTGACTAAGATTCCACGCTTTAACTTCGAGAAATTTGCAGGTGCAAATGACCGCTTAACGACACAAATGAAGTCGGTTGGCGAAGTGATGGCCATTGGTCGTAACCAACAAGAATCTCTGCAAAAAGCATTGCGTGGCCTAGAAGTTGGAGCGACGGGCTTTGATGAGATGGTTGATCTAGAAGCACCAGACGCGCTAACCACGATTCGCCATGAGCTAAAAGAAGCAGGTTCGGATCGCATTTGGTATATCGCAGATGCCTTCCGTGCCGGTATGTCGGTGGACGGTGTATTTAACCTTACCAATATTGACCGCTGGTTCTTGGTTCAAATCGAAGACATTGTGAAGCTTGAGCAAGACGTGAAAGCGAGTGGCTTTGCTGGCTTAAATAAAGAGATGTTGAATAAGCTGAAGCGCAAAGGTTTTGCCGATGCTCGCCTGTCTAAGATTCTAGGTGTTGCTGAAAGTGAAATTCGTCGTCTACGTGACCAATATGACATTCACCCAGTATATAAGCGCGTAGATACTTGTGCGGCTGAATTCTCTTCAGATACCGCGTACATGTACTCATCTTACGATGAAGAGTGTGAAGCGAATCCGACAGATAAAGAGAAAATCATGATCTTGGGTGGCGGTCCAAACCGTATCGGCCAAGGTATTGAATTTGATTACTGTTGTGTACACGCTTCTTTAGCACTACGTGAAGATGGCTATGAAACCATCATGGTTAACTGTAACCCTGAAACTGTTTCTACCGATTATGATACCTCTGACCGTTTATACTTCGAGCCTGTTACCTTGGAAGATGTATTAGCGATTGTTCGTGTTGAAAAACCAAAAGGTGTGATTGTTCAGTACGGTGGTCAAACACCCCTGAAACTGGCGCGTGAACTTGAAGCGGCTGGTGTGCCAATTATTGGTACAAGCCCTGATGCCATCGACCGAGCTGAAGACCGTGAGCGTTTCCAAGTGGCTGTAGATCGTTTAGGTCTTTTACAACCAGAAAACGCTACCGTAACGACGATGGAGCAGGCTGTTGAAAAGTCACGTGAAATCGGTTTCCCGCTTGTCGTTCGCCCTTCGTATGTATTGGGTGGTCGAGCAATGGAAATTGTCTACGATGAGCAAGATTTACGTCGCTACTTTAATGAAGCAGTGAGTGTTTCAAATGAATCACCAGTACTACTTGATAGCTTCTTAGATGACGCGGTTGAAGTGGATGTAGATGCCATTTGTGATGGCGAACGTGTTGTTATTGCGGGTATTATGGAACACATCGAGCAAGCGGGGGTTCACTCTGGTGACTCTGCATGTTCTCTTCCTGCTTATACTCTCAGCCAAGAAATTCAAGACGTGATGCGCGAACAAGTTGAAAAGCTTGCTTTCGAATTGGGCGTTCGTGGTCTTATGAATACTCAGTTTGCGGTTAAGAATAATCAAGTCTACCTCATTGAAGTTAACCCTAGAGCTGCGCGTACGGTTCCGTTTGTTTCTAAGGCAACCAGTGCGCCTGTTGCGAAGATTGCCGCTCGTGTAATGGCAGGTCAGTCTCTAGAGTCTCAAGGCTTTACTAAAGAGATCATTCCGCCTTACTACTCTGTAAAAGAGGTGGTATTACCGTTCAACAAGTTCCCTGGTGTTGACCCACTATTAGGTCCAGAAATGCGCTCTACGGGTGAAGTGATGGGGGTTGGTGCAACATTCGCTGAAGCTTATGCGAAAGCGGAACTTGGATGTGGCAATGTTTACCCAGAAGGCGGGCGTGCGCTTCTATCTGTTCGTGAAGAAGACAAAGAGCGCGTAGTCGATTTAGCTTCTAAGCTAATTAAACTGGGTTATCAGTTGGATGCGACTCACGGCACTGCGGTTATTCTCGGAGAAGCGGGCATCAACCCTCGCTTAGTGAATAAAGTCCATGAAGGTCGTCCCCATATTCTTGACCGTATTAAGAATAATGAGTACACCTACATTGTGAATACCGCCGCTGGTCGTCAAGCGATTGAAGATTCGAAAGTACTTCGTCGCGGAGCGTTAGCTGAGAAAGTGAACTACACGACAACGCTAAATGCAGCATTTGCGGTGTGTATGGCGCACCAAGAAGATGACCGAAATACAGTTACTTCCGTTCAGGAGTTACACGCAAAAATTTAAGCAAACGGATAGAGTTTCACTTTTGCTTATTCACTAATAGACAAAGCCCGCTGACATAGCGGGCTTTTTGTTTCTTTGGCCTTACTATCGCTATTTATTCAACGCAAACGTCGGAAGAGATAAGTGCCAGCGAATTGCGCCAAGTCGAATGAATAAGGTAACAAACACGCCTGCTAAAAATGCACTAGAGTTATCGAGGTTCATGGCAAGAGCGATAGTATGTACAGCGCCACCAGCAATACAAGCGGTCGCGTACACTTCACTACGTAAAACCATAGGGACTTCACGAGCTAAGATATCTCGGATAATACCGCCACCACAGCCAGTGATTACGCCCATGATGACGGCAACAAGTGATGAATCTTGATATATTAAAGACTTCTCTACACCAATCCCCACGAACGCAGCGAGGCCAATCGCATCACAAACGGGCAGTACCCACCAAGGTAGACGTTTAGGACGACGAACTAAAATCATCGTGAGTAAACAGGTGATTAAAATTACCCACAAATACGTGTTATCGGTGATCCAAAATACAGGGGTAGCACCAAGGGCCATGTCGCGGATAGTACCTCCGCCAATCGCAGTTACACTTCCAAGTACAATTACGCCAAAAGGGTCCATTTTTAGGCGTCCGGCGAGAATAACACCAGATATGGCAAAGATAGCAGTGCCAAATAAATCAATGAAGTAAAGCAGCATGGAGTCCATGTTACTGATCGCTCTTGTTAAGTTTACGGGACAGGATAGGACGCGAATTGTACGAGATATTTTCTTAAAAAGTTAGCGGTTTTGACGAGTGTATTCGAAGCGAGCGCACACTTCTTTAATTGCGTTTAGTGTTCTTGGGGTTGGTCTATTGATCCAGTCTGAATTTAATGACCACATATGCTGGTTTTTCACTGCGGGGATTTCAGCTTTCCAATTTGCCCATTGGCTTTGATCTTGTATTGCATGTTCAGAAGTGAAGATAACATCGGGTTGCTTTATCACCACTTGCTCAATACTGACTTGGGGGTAAGGCGCAGAACTATTAGCAAAGATATTCTCTCCACCGCAGAAACGAAAAATTTCACTCGGCCAATTACCTTGTGCAACCGTGATGATTGGCTTTTCACTGAGTTGATAGAAGTAGCTAACTGGCTGTGATACTTCATACTGTTGCTTGAGTTTCGCTAACCCTTTTCGGTACTGCTTCGCCGCTTGTAATCCAATATTGGGGTCATCTGAAAATTGACTCATCTGCTCGATGTTTTTTGCGATATCTTCCAATGTTTTCGTTTCAGAGTCGTAAATAGTAAATCCAAATTGACGAAGCTTATCTAGCTCTCTCGGCGGGTTTCCAGCAGGCCAAGCAAGGATTAAATCAGGTTGCAGAGCAATAATTCGCTCGAGTTTTATACCTTGATAATTCGCTACTTTTTCTAGCGATTTTGCCGCGTCTGGGTAATCACTATGCTCACTCACCGCGATCAGCTTATCGCCTAAACCTGCGGCATAGGCAATTTCAGTGGCATGAGGTGCTAGGCTAATGACTCTCTTGATTTTATTACCGTCAGTGGTTGGAGTCGCGGACATTGCAAAACTAGACCACAGTGCATTCGTACCTATGACAAAACAAGTTAATAGAGATGGTCGAGATAAAAGAGAAAACACGCTAGATACCTTGATAGAAAAGCAGCAATAGAGCACTTTGCACGAGGATCCAAATAAGAATTCTCCCCGCGAGTAATTTTTGCAATTGAGATAAATGCAGAGCGGATGGGGCGATACGTCCACCAAGCTTCGCTCTAATGGTTTTCTTATCGTTATAAATAGCAGGGCCGCCTAGAGATAATTCAAGCTTATGCCCTATTGCTGCCATTAACCAACCGGGGCCGGGTAATGGCCAAGTTTTTCCTTGCTCAAGCATGCCTTTAAAAGCGATGGTGGCTTTGTCACCGATGACAATCATTAAGCTGAAAAGGCGTAAGGGGATGAAATCTAGAATCGCCACACAACGAACGACAGGAATACCGAATGGCGAAAATTGATGTCGACTTGGGGACCATGCACGAGCAAGTTCTGCGGTTAGGCGATACATCAGTGCGCCAATTCCACCACCAATGGCATACCAAAATAGAACGCACACTACATTGCGACCATAGCCCATTATGATGGTTTCTGCGCCTGCTTTTCCAAGCCCTAATGTCGATAGGCTTTCTGTTTGACGGTTGACGATAGGGGCCAATAAGCGTCTTGCTAGTTTTTTATCTTCTTTAGCTAATGCTGAGACTAGTTGGTTTGCAAGCTTCTCATTATTACGCCAGTCAATGGCAATCAGTAAAAGAGCTAATTCAAAAAGTTGTGTTTGCCAAACTAACGGTTTAAGTGCCAGCATCACAGCAAGAGCGGGTAGGCACATGAGTAACCAAGCGAGGCTCCCAGATACAAGACTTTGTGAGTAGTTGTTATTGGTGTTGACTTTACTCGCTAGCAGTTCAGCGAATTTATGCCACAGCGTTGTGGGATGAGCGGAGTGCGGGATGGGTAAAATCAGGTGAAATAGCAGTGCTCCCCACATTACGAGGAGCACGCCATTTGCAAACAGTTGGTCAAATAACTCTTGCATCAATTAAGACTTACTTTAGGAGCTCAACCATTTTGAATACCATCTCTGATGAGCTTTGAGCCGCCAAAGGTAGGAATTCTTCAAAGCTCATTGGTGATTCTTTATCTGCTACATCAGAGATTGCACGTACCACAACAAATGGAACTTTGAATTGGTGACACGCTTGAGCAATAGCCGACGCTTCCATTTCAACCGCTACAACCGAAGGGAAGTGCTTACGAATGAATGCTTGGCGCTCAGGAGTGCATACAAAAGCATCGCCAGTACAGATGAGGCCGCGTACCGCGTGCTTATCATCCATTTGAGCCAGCGCTTGTTCAGCAACGGCCATTAGTTTCTCGTCAGCTTTGAACGCTGCAGGTTGACCTGCCATTTGACCGATTTCGTAGCCAAATGCCGTCACGTCAGCATCATGGTGGCGAACTTCAGTTGAAACAACCACATCACCTAAGTTTAGAGATGAGTCAAAACCACCGGCAGAACCTGTGTTTAGAACAACATCTGGTTGGTATTCGCTTAGTAGGATAGAAGTACCTACCGCTGCTGCAACTTTACCAATACCTGACTGAAGCAAAACAACGTCAACACCATTTAGTTGACCAGAGAAAAAGGTACAACCGCCTTTATTGATCTCTTGTGCATTTGAAATTGCGTCTTTAAGGATGGTAACTTCTTGTTCCATCGCACCGATAATACCGACTTTCATAGTGTATCTCTTTGAAAAATGACTGATTGAATTGGGGCGAAGTGTAGCATAAATCATGTGATAAATGACTAGGGAGAGTGATAATTAGTCATGCTCTCCCTTGCTATCATTGATGAATTACTGTGCGAGATTGTCGATGGTTATTTAATAAGGTTTTTACTGAGTAGCTCCGCTCTTAATTGCTCGACTCGTTTTCGATTCACACCAAAATCAGAGTAACCTACACGGGATTCCGATCGCACGATCAGAGTGTCGCCCGTAATTCTGAGTTCTAAATCGTCTACAAATCGCATTATTTTACTGGTCGATTCAATGCGTAGGTAGTCAGTTTCTTTCGTTGCTGTTTTAGCGCCTGGAAGCGTAAGTGCCACCGCTTCGATAGCATCCATCGTTGCATTAGGAGTAAGATGGAAAGGAGCAACTGAAAATTCATCACGACTATCTTGAGTGGATACACAGTTGGGTTTATCACCACATGGGGATGAAGTTCTATCTGTCATGCTGGCTATTCCTTGGCTGCAAGCGGTAAGTGTGGCTAAGCTCAAAACAATAAAGGCTACTTTTTTCATATGATTCCCTGTTTATCACTCCAATATGGTGGATAACGAAAAGGATCCAATGCGGATCCGTTTCGTACAGCTTATTCTTAAGTGGTTCAGATATCTAGATAATCTAGAATTCCTTCCGCCGCTTTGCGCCCTTCATCAATCGCAGTCACAACTAAATCGGATCCTCTTACGGCATCACCGCCAGCGAAGATTTTTTGATGACTGGTTTGATATTGAAACTCTTGTTCAGCAGGGGCCTGAATTCGTCCCCATTGATCAAGATTAACACCAAAAGGCTGTAGCCAATCCATCTTGTGTGGCTGGAAACCAAATGCCATGATCACCACATCAGCATCAATAATATGTTCGCTATCTGCAACGGGCTCAGGTCTACGTCGTCCTGCTGAATCGGCCTCACCTAGCGCGGTTTTTACCACTTTGACACCACAAACTTTCCCAGACGCATCGATCTCTATATTTAAGGGTTGAAGGTTGAATTTGAATTGAACCCCTTCCTCTTTTGCATTTTTTACTTCGCGTCTAGATCCGGGCATATTGGCCTCATCTCTACGGTAGGCACAAATGACGTTCTTCGCGTTTTGACGAATGGATGTACGAACGCAATCCATCGCGGTATCTCCTCCTCCGAGGACAACGACATTTTTACCCGCCATATCGATAAAAGGATCGTCGGTGTGGAGATCCATCACTTTATAAGTATTCGAAATTAGAAATGGAAGCGCATCATAGACTCCGGGAGCGTCTTCATTTTCAAGTCCCGCACGCATGTTTTTGTATGTTCCTACTCCGAGAAAAACCGCGTCGTAGTCATCGATTAAGGTTTGGAGTTGTACATCTTTTCCGACTTCCACGTTCATTTGGAACTCGACACCCATTTCGCTGAAAATTCGACGACGATTTTGCATCACCCCTTTCTCTAATTTGAATGATGGGATCCCAAAAGTCAGTAAACCTCCAATTTCAGGGTAACGATCAAAGACAACGGGTTTTACTCCATTTCGAATAAGAATATCAGCCGCAGCGAGCCCTGCTGGTCCAGCACCAATAATGGCGACTTTCTTATCTGTCATCTCAACATGAGACATGTCAGGTTTCCAACCCATCTCAAAGGCTTTGTCGTTAATATACTTTTCAATATTACCAATAGTGACAGCACCAAAATCATCATTTAGGGTACAAGATCCTTCGCACAGGCGATCTTGCGGACACACTCGACCACACACTTCGGGCAAGCTATTGGTTTGATGAGAAAGTTCTGCCGCTTCAATGATTCGTCCTTCATTAGCGAGTTTCAGCCATTGAGGGATGTAGTTATGTACTGGGCATTTCCATTCGCAATAGGGGTTTCCACAGTCCAAACAGCGATCTGCCTGAGCCGTCGCTTGTTGCTTGGTGAAAGGTTCGTAAATTTCTACAAACTCGATCTTACGAATTTTTACCGGTTTCTTCGCTGGGTCGACGCGTTTGACATCAATAAATTGGTATACGTTCTGGCTCATGATAAGACTCCTTCTATTACTGGGCTTGAACGCGTAGTTCTGCAGAGCTACGGCTTTGATGTCCGAGTAGCGTGCGCAGATCAGCGGCTTGAGGTTTAACAAGGTAGAACTTTGGAATCCATTCATCAAAGTTGGCTAATATGTTTTCGGCGTGTGTTGATCCTGTCTCTTCTAAGTGTTCGGCAATTAAGCCACGTAAATGTTCTTGGTGAATATAGAGATCCGCTAGAGAGACCGCTTCCACAGATTCGTTGTTTACTCGCCCTTGGAAATCTTGGTTTTGATCCATCACATAGGCAAAACCACCGGTCATACCCGCGCCGAAGTTCACACCTGTCGCCCCTAGGATTGCGACAATCCCTCCGGTCATATATTCACATGCGTTGTCTCCTGCACCTTCTATAACAGCGATAGTGCCTGAATTACGAACACCGAATCGTTCGCCTGCGGTGCCGGCCGCAAGTAGCTTTCCTCCGGTAGCACCATATAAGCAGGTGTTGCCAATGATGGTGGCGTCGTTGCAGTTGAATGCCGTGCCTAAATGGGGTTTGATAACGATTTTTCCGCCAGCCATGCCTTTACCGACGTAATCATTGGCATCGCCAGTAAGATACAGCTCTACGCCACCCGCATTCCATACACCAAATGATTGCCCTGCGGTTCCGTTAAGGTGCAGTTTAATCGGTGTTCCAGCCATGCCTTGATTACCATAACGCTGTGCGATCTCTCCTGAGATCCGAGCTCCGATGGATCTGTCGGTATTGATGACATCGTAGTAAAAATTGTTACTCTGTTTTGCTTCTATACTGATTAACGCATCATCTAAAATGGTTTGGTTGAGCTGCGCTTTATCGAAAGGAGCGTTTGGCTCTGTCCAAAATAGTGGATGCCCTTCAGGAGATACAGGAGCTTCGAGTACTGCTGATAGATCGAGCTTACTCTGTTTTGCGGTCATGCCTTGTACGGTTTCAAGTAAGTCGGTACGCCCAATCAAGTCTGTTAGCTTTTCGACACCAAGCTCAGATAGGTGTTCGCGTACCTCTTCGGCCAATCCAATGAAATAATTCATCACCATTTCAGGAAGACCTTTGAAATACTCTCTACGCAGAGTTTCATCTTGGGTTGCCACACCAGTCGCGCAGTTGTTGAGATGGCAGATCCGCAAGAACTTGCATCCCATTGCTACCATTGGCGCGGTGCCAAAACCGAAACTTTCAGCACCAAGGATTGCTGCTTTGATGACGTCTAGACCTGTTTTCAATCCACCATCGACTTGTAAGCGGATTTTGTGTCGCAGACCATTAGCGACGAGCGCTTGCTGGGTTTCAGCTAAACCTAACTCCCATGGACTCCCCGCATATTTCACTGAGGTGAGTGGGCTTGCGGCAGTTCCGCCATCGTAGCCTGAAATCGTGATGAGGTCGGCATAGGCTTTGGCAACGCCAGTGGCGATGGTGCCAACTCCGGGTTCAGAAACGAGTTTGACGGAGATTAAGGCTTTTGGATTCACTTGTTTGAGATCGAAAATCAGCTGCGCAAGATCTTCAATGGAATAAATGTCGTGATGTGGAGGAGGGGAGATTAACGTCACCCCTTGAACGGAATGACGTAATTTAGCGATTTCAGCCGTAACTTTATGCCCTGGGAGTTGACCGCCCTCTCCGGGTTTTGCGCCTTGTGCGACTTTAATTTGTAGTACATCCGCATTGACGAGGTAGTGTGGGGTTACGCCAAATCGACCGGAGGCAATCTGCTTAATGCGTGAATTTTTCTCAGTGCCAAAACGGCGAGGATCTTCACCACCTTCTCCAGAGTTAGAATAGCCACCTAAACGGTTCATGGCGGTGGCTAACGCTTCATGAGCTTCAGGACTCAAGGCTCCAATCGACATGGCAGCAGAATCAAATCGTTTGAATAGTTCAGTGCTCGCCTCAACTTGTTCGAGTGGCAGTGTCTGTCCTGTTTTCTTTAATTGCATTAAATCTCGCAGCATCGCGACTGGGCGAGAATTCACTTGTTTGGCAAAAGCTTTGTAATCGGAAGTCTCTCCAGATTTCACAGCTTGCTGTAGTGTACCTACCACATCTGGGTTGTAAGCATGGTACTCGCCGCCATGAACATACTTTAGTAAACCGCCATGTTCGATACTCTTTCTTTTTGCCCACGCTTTGCGAGATAGGTTGTGTAGGTCTTGTTGGAAATCATCAAAGGTAGCGCCTTGAATACGAGTCGTCACGCCTTTAAAGCAGAGATCTATCAACTCTTGGTGTAAGCCCACCGCTTCAAATAGTTGAGAGCAGCGGTAAGAGGCGATGGTTGAAATGCCCATTTTGGACATGATTTTGTATAGCCCTTTGTTGATGCCATTTCGATAGTTCAACATGACTTGGCTATAACTTTTCGCGATCCCACCTTCGTCAATCACCTTGCCTAAGGTTTCGTAAGCTAGATATGGATAGACAGCGGTTGCACCAAATCCAAGCATAACGGCAAATTGATGTGGGTCTCGCGCAGTTGCAGTTTCTACAATGATATTGGCATCACAACGAAGGTCGGTTTCAGCTAAACGAACTTGCACAGCCCCTACCGCCATCGCTGCTGGGATCGGTAATGTTGCTTTCTCAATATTACGATCTGATAGAACGATAAGAACGGTGCCTTCGCGGACAACTCGTTCAGCTTGATCACATACATGAATGAGGGCTTGCTGAAGATCTTTTTCGTCTGGGTTGTAATTTAGATCAACAATGGTATGTCGGTAGTGTTTATCACTAAGTGCCAATAGTTGCTGCATATCGGAGTGCAGTAACACGGGGGATTCAAAGCTTACTCGGTAAGCGTGTCCATCGGTTTCGCAAAAGACATTCATTTCCTGCCCGACGCTGGTGGCAAGTGACATCACATGCTTTTCACGCAAAGGGTCTATGGGAGGGTTAGTCACTTGGGCGAACTTCTGGCGAAAATAGTCTGTAACCAGTCGCTCTTTAGATGACAATACCGCCATTGGCGTATCGTCTCCCATTGAGCCTGTCGCTTCTTGTCCCATGTCTCCCAATACACGAATGACTTGATCAACCTCTTCATTGCTCATCGCAAATTGTTTTTGGTATGTTTTCAGATGATCGTTATCGAGAGATCGCTCACCGACTTGGTCATCTTTAAGATCTGAAAATGGCGTCAGTTTATGGACATTATTTTCCATCCACTCTCGGTAAGGGTGACGATTTTTTAGATCGTTATCGATCTCACTGGATTGCCATAGCTTACCACGACGAGTATCGACAACGAGTAATTCACCAGGCCCTACACGACCTTTTTCTGATACCTCATCAGGCGTGTAATCCCAGATCCCAACTTCAGATGCGAGAGTGATCAGGTTATCTTTTGTGATCACATAGCGAGCAGGTCGTAGCCCATTGCGGTCTAAATTACAGGCGGCATATCGTCCATCGGAAAGGACTATCCCTGCTGGGCCATCCCAAGGTTCCATATGTTTGGAGTTGAAATCATAGAAGGCACGTAGATCGGGGTCCATGTCTGGGTGGTTCTGCCAAGCGGGCGGAACCAGCATCCTCATCGCGCGGAATACGTCCATGCCTCCAGATAAAAACAGATCGAGCATGTTATCTAAGCTTGAAGAGTCTGAGCCTGTTTCATTCACAAATGGGGCGGCGGTTTGTAAGTCGGGCAGAAGTGGCGATGAGAATTTATAAGCACGAGCGCGAGCCCATTGACGGTTACCTTCAATGGTATTGATTTCACCATTATGAGCGAGATAACGAAACGGTTGAGCCAGTGGCCAGCGAGGTTGGGTATTGGTTGAAAAGCGCTGGTGGAACAAACAAATTGCGGATTCCATTCGCAGATCGGCTAAGTCTAAATAGAATCTTGGCAAATCCGCAGGCATGCAGAGCCCTTTATAAACAATGACTTGAGTTGATAGGCTGCAAATATAGAATTCATCATCATTTTGGATGCTTTTTTCGATGCGGCGACGAGCAATATACAGTCGGCGTTCTATGTCT
This sequence comes from Vibrio sp. 03-59-1, assembly GCF_013114135.1. Taxonomy (NCBI): domain Bacteria; kingdom Pseudomonadati; phylum Pseudomonadota; class Gammaproteobacteria; order Vibrionales; family Vibrionaceae; genus Vibrio; species Vibrio sp. 03-59-1. The sequence continues at coordinate 91,051 of NZ_VTYA01000005.1, read as the reverse complement.
CTTTCTCGCCATCCTGCGGGGGCTGAAATAAACACTTGTTGAATGCTGGGCAGAGATTCGGTTGCGATTGGCCCTAGAACATCGGCGTTAATCGGAACTTCTCTCCAGCCTGAAACGGTTAAAGTTTCTTGAGCGAGCTCTTTATTAATGATGTCGCGAGCAAGCTCTGCTTTCACTGGATCTTGATTGAAGAAGATCATCCCGATGGCGTATTGCTTGCCAAGTTTCCAATGGTTCTCTTCTGCAATGAGTCTTAGGTAGGTATCTGGCTTTTGTAGTAACAGACCGCAACCATCACCCGTTTTTCCATCGGCGGCAATGCCCCCTCGGTGAGTCATTCGATCCAATGCTGAAATAGCGGTGCGGACTAGTTTATGGCTTGCTTGGCCTTCCATGTGCGCGATGAGGCCAAATCCACAGTTATCTTTTTCAAGATTTGGATTATATAGAGCCATTGCAATTCTCCTTTTGCTTCCTGCTTCTTTAGCAGAGAAATGACTAACTATTCTTTATTGTTGTTATTTTCTCTATAGTTATGCACTTTTATTGACTTGTTGTTTTTAACAAAAATCATCATTTTTGTTTTCGATAGTTTCACAACGTATAGCTTATTATGCAAAAGGTCAAGTTATTGGTTGTTTGTTGCGCATTTTGAGTATTAACCAAATATTACCCTATCTATGTTTAATTGAATCAAAGAGATAGATGTTGTTTTATTTACAATTAATTAACCTAAAAGCATAGAAAGGCAGGGAGTTATGAGTATAAAAAAGGCCAGCACGAATGCACTGGCCAAAAGTCTGGAAGGACTTGTCGAACGTATTGTGACGCTAGCGTAAGTGAACGGCTTATCGGCTAGCGTTATTTACTTATTCTGTTCTCTTAAGCTGAAAGCATAAGTGAGTCAGATTTTGCTTCTAGGTTTGTGCCACCCATGAGGTAATTATCAACTTCGCGAGCGGATTCACGTCCCTCATTGATACAGCGTACCACTAACGATTGACCTGTTCGCATATCACCAGCTGCAAAAACACCTTTCTGGTTGGTCGCAAAACCATTCGTCGCAACGTTACCGCGTTCGTCAAGCTTGATATCAAGTTGAGCGAGAACACCCGTTGGTTCTGGATGTAGGAAGCCCATTGCTAGGAATGCCATATCACATGGAATGACACGCTCAGAATTTGCCACTTCATCAAACCCAGGACGTTCGCCTGGTTTTGCGTCTTGCCACACGATATCAGCGATACGAAGCCCAGTAACATTTCCGTTACCGTCAGAGATAAACTCTTTGGTCAAAATATTCCAGTGACGCTCACAGCCCTCTTCATGTGAAGTGGTTGTTTTCATAATCATTGGGTATTGAGGCCAAGGCATATTTGCAGGGCGTTTTTCAGGTGGAATTGGCATTATCTCAACTTGAGTAATACTTGCTGCGCCATGACGGTTAGATGTACCTACGCAGTCAGAGCCCGTATCACCGCCACCGATAACCACAACATGCTTGCCTTTGGCGTGGATCTCTTTGGTTTTCAAATCCATGTCATTGGCACGACGGTTATTTTGGCCTAAGAACTCCATCGCAAAGTGTACACCATTGAGTTCACGACCCGGGATAGGTAAGTCTCTTGGAACGGTTGAGCCGCCAGTTAATAGTACGGCATCAAACTCTTGACGAAGTTGCTGAGCATTGACATCAACACCAATATGTTGGTTCACTTTGAATTCAACGCCGGCCTCCGCCATCAGGTTGATCTTACGATCAATCACGTCCATACCCAGTTTGAAATCTGGGATACCAAAGCGCAGTAAACCGCCCACTTTTTCATCTCGTTCAAACACCGTGACTGAATGACCAGCACTGTTTAGTTGCTCTGCCGCAGCTAAGCCGGCAGGGCCAGAGCCGATGATAGCAATTGTCTTTCCTGTGCGAGATCGTGGTGTTTTCGGTTTTGCGTACCCTTCACGGTACGCCGTTTCCACAATCGTTTTCTCGATATTACAGATAGTGATTGGATCTTGGTTGATGCCAAGAACACATGCACTTTCACAAGGAGAAGGGCATACACGACCTGTAAATTCTGGGAAGTTGTTGGTAGAGCTTAGAATGTTCCAAGCTTCTTCCCAGCTATCACGATAAACCGCATCGTTAAATTCAGGGATGATGTTACCAATCGGACAACCGCTGTGACAGAAAGGAACACCACAGTCCATACAACGAGAGGCTTGAGTATTGATCTTGTCACCAAACTCTTCGTTAAGTACAAACTCTTTGTTATCTTCAATTCGAACCGATGGGTCGAGCTTTTTTGGAAGCTCGCGACCATGTTCTAAAAATCCAGTAGGCTTACCCATTATACTGCCTCCACTTCTTCCGTTTGTGCTTGCTCTGCTTCAGTCTTACGCTTTTGAAGAACGGCTTTGTAGTCACGTGGCATTACTTTCACCATCGTGGCTAGGCTTGCTTCAAAATTGTCTAGGAATGACTGAGCAACTTCACTTCCTGTGAGTTGAACTTGCTTGGTTAGCATCTCTTTCAGTAGTTCGCGATCTTCTGCTTCAATTGGGTCTAGGTCGACCAGTTCAGGGTTTAGCTTGGTATCAAAATCACCAGCTTTATCCCAAACGTAAGCGACACCACCACTCATACCTGCCGCAAAGTTACGACCTGTTGAGCCAAGGATCACTGCAACACCGCCAGTCATGTATTCACAACCGTGGTCACCAATGCCTTCAACAACGACTTTCGCTCCTGAGTTACGTACACAGAAACGCTCACCTGCCATGCCGCGAATGTAAGATTCACCAGACGTTGCGCCATAGAAACATACGTTACCCACTACAATGTTATCTTCAGCAACTATGGATGATTTTGCGTTAGGGTAGAGTACTAGCGTACCGCCTGATAGACCTTTACCCCAGTAGTCGTTTGCGTCACCTTCTACTTCGAACTTCACGCCTTTCGCAAGGAACGCACCGAAAGATTGACCTGCACTACCGTGGAACTTAACGTTCATTGGCTGTGGTAAACCTTGGTCTTTGTAAACCTTCGATATTTCATTCGACAACATAGTACCCGCTGAACGGTCGGTGTTGATGATAGGGAATTCAGCGTTCACTGCTTCGCCTTTTTCAAGTGCTGGAATAGCTGCTTGAATCAACTTACGGTCTAGTACGTCTTCTAAGTTATGGTTTTGTTGTGTCTGGTTATAAACGCCATCTTCTGCACGAGGCTGTTCAATATGCAAAACAGGTGACAGATCTAGGTTCTTGTATTTCCAGTGCTGAATGTCGTCACGAACTTTAAGTTTGTGAGATTGGCCGACCATCTCATCGATAGAGCGGTAGCCAAGTTCAGCCATCACTTCACGTAAACCTTCAGCCATGTACTGGAAGAAAGTCACAACGTCTTCTACGCGACCATCGAAACGTTCACGCAGTGTTTTGTTCTGTGTTGCGATACCAACAGGGCAAGTGTTTTTGTGACACTTACGCATCATGATACAGCCTTCAACAACCAGTGCGGCTGTTGCTACGCCCCATTCTTCAGCACCAAGCAGTGTTGCGACTGCAAGGTCACGCGGAGTTTTCATCTGACCATCAGACTGAACCACGATACGATTACGTAGGCCATTTTTCAGTAGTGTTTGGTGAGTTTCCGCTAGGCCCAGTTCCCAAGGCAAGCCAGTGTGACGGATAGAAGACATCGGAGATGCACCTGTACCACCATCAAAACCAGCGATGAGGACTACGTCAGCTTTCGCTTTCGCTACGCCTGATGCAATTGTACCAACACCCGCTTCCGATACTAGCTTCACGTTAACGCGACCATTACGGTTCGCGTTTTTCAGATCGTAGATCAGCTGGGCTAAATCTTCGATTGAGTAGATATCATGGTGTGGCGGTGGAGAAATCAGACCGACCCCCGGAGTCGAGTGACGTGTTGCACCGATCCAGTCATCAACTTTATCACCAGGCAATTGACCACCTTCACCTGGTTTCGCGCCTTGAGCCATCTTGATTTGTAGCTCATCTGCGTTAGATAGGTAGTAAGACGTCACACCAAAACGACCGGAAGCAACTTGCTTGATTGCAGAGCGTTCCCAGTCACCGTTTTCTTTGCGTTCGAAACGAGTTGGGTCTTCGCCACCTTCGCCAGAGTTCGATTTCGCGCCAATGCGGTTCATCGCAACGGCGAGTGTTGAGTGTGCTTCATGAGAGATAGAACCAAATGACATTGCACCTGTCGCAAAACGCTTAAGGATTTTTTCAATGGGTTCAACTTCTTCAAGTGGAATAGAGCCTGCTGGGTTCTTAACAAAGTCTAATTGGCTGCGCAGTGTTGCCGCATGATCGCCTTGGTCATCAACGGCTTTCGCGTACTTCTTGAACTGACCGTAGTCTTTGTTACGTGTTGATTCTTGCAGCAACGAAATCGTTTCAGGGTTAAACAGGTGCTTTTCACCACGTTGTTTCCACTGATAAACACCACCCACATCAAGAATCTGTACTGGGATTTCACGCGTTGGATAGCCAATGCGATGACGCACCATCACTTCTTTAGCGATGTCATCAATAGTTAGACCTTGAATACGTGAAACGGTACCAGTGAAGTATTTATCGACCACCGACTTACTTACGCCTAATGCTTCAAATATTTGAGCTCCGTGGTAAGACTGCAGCGTTGAGATACCCATCTTCGAGAAGATCTTCAGTAGACCGCCGTTGATAGAGTTACGGTAGTTTTCGAATAGATCTTTGATGTTGGTTTGTGGATCGAGCTTCTTAGTGCGCTGTAGATCCACCATAGTTTCGATAACTAAGTATGGATTAACTGCGTTTGCGCCGTAGCCGATTAGCGTTGCGAAGTGGTGTGTTTCACGAGCATCACCCGTTTCAACCACAATGTCACACTTAGCTCGTAGACCTTTACGGATCAGATGGTGGTGAACCGCGCCAACCGCAAGCATCGCTGGAATCGCTGCATGGTTCGAGTTCACTGCACGGTCAGTCAGAAGGATAATAGAGTAACCGTCAATAACCGCATCTTCTGCGTATTGGCAGATACGCTTAAGTGCGCGTTCTAGCTTACCTTCGTCTTCACTGGCTTGGAATACGATGTCTAGCGTCTTCGCTTGTAGGTGCTCGTTATCGATAGCACGTAATTTTTCAAGCTCAGAGTTTGATAGAACGGGAGATTCAAGCTCTACTTTCTGACAGTGTTCTGGTGACTCAGCAAGTAGGTTCTGATCTTTACCTAAGTAAGTATTCAGAGACATCACCATACGCTCACGGATCGGGTCGATCGGCGGGTTAGTTACCTGAGCAAACAACTGTTTAAAGTAGTTGGATAGATGTTGAGACTGGTGCGAAAGGATCGCTAGTGGCCAGTCAGCGCCCATTGCAGAAAGAGGCTCTTTGCCATCTTTCGCCATCGGCACGATGATTTCATTTACTTCTTCTGAACTTACACCGAACGCTTGCTGTTTGTGTAGTAGCTTTTCTGGTGTCGGTTGGCTGAATTCGTTTTCTGCATCAGGCAGTTTGTTGAGGTTCAGAAGGTTATCTTCAACCCATTTCTCGTATGGTTGCGCGTTGGCAATGCCATCTTTCACTTCTTCATCAGAAATGATGCGACCTTGTTCTAGATCTGCAACGAAGATACGCCCTGGCTGAAGACGACCACGGAACTCAACGTTTTCCGGCTCAATTTCTACCACACCAGATTCAGACGCCATCACTAGGAAGTCATCTTTGGTCACTGTGTAGCGAGAAGGTCGTAGGCCATTACGGTCTAGTGTGGCACCAACTTGAACACCATCGGTGAAACAGACAGATGCCGGGCCATCCCATGGTTCCATTACATTCGCGTGGTACTGGTAGAACGCACGACGAGTTGGATCCATATTTTTATTTTCTTGCCACGCTTCCGGGATCATCATCATCAAGGCATGTGGCAGGCTGCGACCAGAAAGAACCAGAAGCTCTAGTGCCATATCGAAGTTAGATGAATCCGAACTGCCTTCCTGACAAATAGGAAGAAGCATGTCGATTTCGGCTTTGGTGAAAAGATCAGATTCAATGATCGCTTCACGCGCTTTCATCCAGTTCAAGTTACCACGAACCGTATTGATTTCGCCGTTATGCGCGATGTAACGGAAAGGCTGAGCTAAACGCCAGCGTGGGAATGTATTGGTAGAGAAACGAGAGTGAACAAGCGCTAGGGCACTCACCATCGTTGGGTTTTGAAGATCTAAGAAATATTGAGGCACTTGCTCAGTCGTTAGCTGACCTTTGTACACTACCGTCTTGTAAGACATCGAATTGATGTAGAAGTCATCCCCAATATTTGACACGCTTTCTAGGCATACACGAACGGTGTAGTTACGTAGAACATACAGTTTACGTTCAAGCTCTTCTGGAGTGCTCCCCGGTCCGCCAGAAATAAACACGTGCTCAAATTGAGGTTCAGTGCTTAATGGATCTGCACCAATCATTGAATTGTCAGTTGGAAGTTCACGGTAACCGATAACTTCTAACTCAAGGCGTTGTGCATTGCGTTCTAAAATGTCACGACACTGCGCACGCTTATGCTCATCTTTAGGGAAAAGTACAACACCAACACCATATTTTTCAAAAGATGGTAGCTTAATCCCAAGCTTTACGGCTTCTTCTAGTAAGAATTCGTGAGGCTTTTGTAGCAGGATACCTGCACCATCTCCAGAACACGGATCGCAGCCTTGACCGCCACGGTGTTCCATACGTGCAAGCATATCGAGTGCTTGAGTTACTACATCATGAGATTTGCGATTCTTTAGATGCGCAACAAAACCGATACCACAAGCGTCATGCTCCAGTTCAGGAGTATACAGACCCTGTGAGTTCTGCTCTTGATCTACCATAGATACATCCTTCCAGTTTAATCTAGGCGCACTTTGCCTAAGCGAGTGAACCTTGTCCTTTTATATTTATGAATCTAAACCAGCCTATGTGTGTGGCTAGCTTGAGTCCTTTCTGTCTTTCGCAGGAAAAATTTTGCGAAAAAAACAATCCTTAGTGATATCCGTTTAATTGAAGCCACAAACTAGTGGTTTATATAGGTGGGAGCTAAATATCACCGACTTATCCGCATATGCACGTGTAATAAAAGTCACAAAAAATGCGAATAAGTGTAAGTATCCTACAATTTTGTTTTATTAAACTCCAACGAAAGTTGCCCTCTGTAGACCATTTTTTTCGCGCGAAAATGAATATATCGAGTAACATTTGTGCAACATTAGGTAAATAACGCTTATTTAATGCATGTTTATTGATATTTGTTAGGTTGAATTTAAATACCTGTTGCTAGTATCGCCGGATTTATTTTGCAGGGATGTAATTTACTTTCATGAATCAAACTGAGATTCATTCTTATTTGTTCAACGAGTTTAAATATGCAATTACATGAGTTAGTAAACACTTTGGGTCAAGATCTTCAGCGTCGATATGGTGAGAAAGTACATAAATTGACGTTGCACGGCGGTTTTAGCTGCCCTAATCGAGATGGGACGATTGGTAAAGGAGGGTGTACATTTTGTAATGTGGCCTCTTTTTCTGACGAACAGACTCAAGTAAAAAGCATTGTTGATCAACTGCAAGATCGTGCGGGTGAAATTCACCGTGCAAAAAAATACCTCGCGTATTTCCAAGCCTACACGAGCACTTACGCGGAAGTGCAAGTATTAAGAAATATGTACGAAGAAGCATTAAAAGCAGCGGATATTGTTGGTCTATGCGTAGGCACCCGGCCTGATTGTGTACCTGATGCGGTACTAGATTTGCTCTCTGAATACGTCAATCAAGGTTATGAAATTTGGCTAGAGCTTGGTTTACAAACAGCAAACAACGATACGTTGAAAAGAATTAACCGAGGCCATAACTTTGAATGTTATGCAGAAATAACCAAACGAGCTCGCGCATTAGGCATTAAGATTTGCACTCATTTGATTGTAGGCCTTCCTAAAGAAACCAAAAAAGACAACATTGAAACGTTGGAAAAAGTACTCGAAGTGGGCACTGATGGTATTAAGTTGCATGGTTTGCATATTGTGGAAGGAAGCACGATGGCTAAAGCATGGAAAGCGGGGCGATTGGAAGCGCCTGAGTTAGAAGAGTATGTGGATATCGCCAGTCATATGATCCGCATGACGCCTGCTGATATTGTATTTCATCGAGTCTCTTCTGCGGCTCGCCGACCAACACTGCTTTCTCCATTATGGTGTGAAAACCGTTGGTTAGCGATGACTGAAATTGGTCGAAGTCTAAATCGACAGGGAGCTCAAGGAAGCTTAACTGAAGAGGCTTTTGTCTATACCAAGCCACAGTTACTTTCGACAAAATAGCTGACGAAATAAAGATAACTGACGTATAAGCTGATATATTGTTTAATAGTTAAGAAATAATATATGGATACGTTATTTAATGGATCAATTGTGGCACTGGTTATGGCAGCCAGCCTTTGGATACGGCGCTGTCATTCTCGTCATTATAATATGCATTTTTAGCATATGGTTTACTTATAACCATTACCAGCGCCAATTGAGCATATTGATCCAAGGCTCTCCTCTTGCGCTTATGCTTGTCAGTGAAAAGACAGGTGAATTACTACTTACTAATCAACACTCTATGCAATTACTAGGCATTCGCTTAGTCGGTAATATGCACCTGATGCCAGAATCAATTCCTTCCGATTATTTCCTCTCGTTTTTTGATGGTTTAACCGAAAAAAAATTTAGAGGATTAAATAGATCATGGCCAGTATCCAGTGATGAATCGGTAAAGATCAGCTTTTCAGGTCGAAAAGTGGCTTACCAAGGAGAAAGCGTGTGGTTAATTTATGTAATTGAACGTGAAGCCACCAACGAAGAGCATAAGCAAGAGCTAGCAAAATTAAGCGTGGCCAAAACGGCACTCAATTCGTTGAGTGAGCTTATCTATATTAAAGATAGTGACGATAAATTATTAGCCACTAACCGTGCGTTCGACTCTTTTTGGCTGAATCGACTTGATGAAGGCGATGTTAAGATTGAAGAAGGCGTAAGAAATCGCACCAGCTCTAAAAGGTGGACTATTTCACCTGAAGGCCGCAGTTGCTTGCTTGAAACTAACCAAAGTGTATTGATGTCTGAAGAAGGGAAACCCTTAGGTACCCTTTGCATCAGCCATGATGTAACGGAATGGCACAATATTCAGCAGAATTTACGTGACGAAATGGAACGGCGTAAAGATACTGAAGTCGCGTTGGCACAGCGTGATACCATTCTGCAAAACATCTTAGAGTCTAGCCCTGACTCAATCGGTATCTTCAATGAGAATATGATTTATCAAGCGTGTAATGAACCATTTGTTCACGCATTGGGGATAAATCATGTCGACGATCTTATCGGTAAACGATTACAAGATGTCATTCCTGATTCAATGTATAGCCGATTATCTGAAACGGATAGGCAAGTTTTACACGAAGATAAATCACTCAGGTACATTGATAAAGTTCGATCTAGCAGAGGGGAGTTTACTTGGTATGACGTGGTTAAGTCGCCATTTTGGGATCCTGCATCAGGTACTAATGGTGTGCTAGTTATGGCTCGTGATATTTCAGAACGCTATCTTGCTGAACAGAAACTGGAAAAAGCTAACTTAGAGCTCGAACGTTTAAGTTTTATTGATAGCTTGACTCAAGTGCCTAACCGTCGCCGTTTTGATGAACAACTAAGCACATTATGGCCCCATCACTCCCGAGAAAGATTACCGATTTCTATCATGCTTTGTGATATTGATTACTTTAAAGGATACAACGATCTTTATGGGCATCAAAAGGGCGATGATGCATTAGTGCAAGTGGCGAATGTCTTTAAGCAAATTTTGAATCGCTCATCCGATTGTGTTGCAAGATATGGCGGCGAAGAGTTTGCTTTCATTCTGCCAAATACGACGCTTGAAGGAGCGAAGTTAGTCGCGCAACGGATACATGCCCAGATCGAAAGCTTACAACTCGAACATGATGACTCACTGATCTCCGACCATATTACCATCAGTATTGGCTTGATTTCGTGTGTTCCTAAGTTTGATGAACTTGCAGAAGTTGCGGTTGCGAATGCTGACAAAGCGTTATATCAAGCGAAAGCTCAAGGCCGGAATCAAACGTGTATCTATTCTGCAGGCAGTGACGAGCAGTGATAACGTTCATTTGATTTACAGTTATACCATTCCATGTGATGGGCTTAGCTTACCTGTTGAGTTTAAACAGGTTAGAATGTTCTGAGTCTTATCGCATGGAGCCGTTGATGAAACCCATGAAAAACCTCGCCCAATACTACGTTGACCTGTTGGTTAAATTGGGCATTCTCCGATTTTCTATCTTATTAGCCCTCGCGCTTGTCGCTTTAGCCGTTGTTGTCCAAGTTGGTATTACCTTAGCGTTGAAAGGTGGCGTTGGCGATATTGATATCGTTCGCTCTGTCTTCTTTGGTTTACTGATTACTCCGTGGGCCGTCTATTTCCTTTCAGTTGTGGTTGATCAGCTCGAAGAGTCTCGTCAACGTCTCTCTAAACTCGTCTCTAAATTAAAAGATATGCGTTCTCGCGATCAAGAACTTAATCTGCGTTTACAACAAAATATTGCAAAACTTAATCAGCAGATTGAGGAGCGAGAGAAAGCGGAAGAAGCTCGAGAAGAAGCAATTAAAGATCTTGAGAATGAAGTGTATCAAAGAGAGCGGACTCAAGTTGAACTTGCAGAAAGAACGGCGCTACTGCGCTCATTTATCGATGCTTCCCCTGACCTGATCTACTACCGTAATGCAGATGGGGTATTTTCTGGCTGTAACCGTGCAGTTGAAGAGTTGACGGGTAAAAAAGAGCAGCAACTGGTGGGGCTGACCCCATGGGATGTCTACAGCAAAGAGATCGCGCAACAAGTAGTAGAGACCGATGAGAAAGTCTTTAGTGATAATCAAGCTCTGACTTATGAGCAGTGGCTAGAGTATCCAGATGGGCATAAGAGCTACTTTGAACTTCGTAAAGTGCCATTTTATAACAAAGATGGACGTCACCTTGGCTTGGTTGGCTTTGGTCGAGACATTACAGAGCGTAAGGAATACCAAGAGACGCTTGAAAAAGCGAGCCGTGACAAAACCACTTTTATTTCCACTATTAGTCATGAACTCAGAACACCGTTAAATGGTATCGTTGGTTTAAGTCGGATGTTGTTAGAAACTCAACTGACTGACGAGCAACGTAAGCATATGCAAACCATCAAAGTGAGTGCGGTCACTTTAGGCCATATCTTCAATGATATTATCGATATGGATAAATTTGATCGTCGTAAACTTGAGCTTTTACCCGTGCCGCTGAATTTTGATGATTTTGTGTCAGAGATGGAGAGCATTTCCGCTCTCATGGCTGAGCAGAAAGGCTTAAGGTTTGATCTTGAAAGATTGAGTGACCTACCCACCGCAATAAAAGTAGATGCCACGCGTTTACGCCAAGTACTGTGGAACCTGATTAGTAATGCGATGAAATTCACCAAAGAAGGTGGTGTCGTCATGAACGTCAGTGCTGATATTGGTGACGAATTTGCCGATATCACCATGGAAGTGGAAGATAGTGGTATTGGGATACCGGAGCATGAAATTGATAAAATCTTTGCCATGTACTACCAAGTTAAATCAGGAAAAGACAATTTACATGCGGTGGGAACAGGGATTGGTTTAGCGGTTTCAAGACAACTGATTAATTTAATGGATGGAGACATAACCCTGACAAGTGAGGAAGGGTTTGGTAGTACATTTACCGTCAATATCCGAGTTCCTTTGGTTCAAGAAGGTACTCCTATTCGCAAGCAACCACGAGCTCAACAAAGTCTTAATATTTTTATGGTTGAAGACATTGAATTGAATGTCACCGTGGCGCGTTCGTTGCTGGAAAACTTAGGGCACCAAGTTACTGTCGCGATGACTGGTGAAGAGGCCATTGCTAATTTCCAACCTGATGCTTACGACTTGGCCTTACTGGATATTCAATTACCGGATATGACAGGTTTTGATGTCGCGAAATATTATCGAGAGCATTACCCTCAATTACCACCGCTGGTTGCTCTGACTGCTAATGTGATAAAAGACAAGCGTGAGTATTTTGAAAATGGCATGGATGAAGCGATCAGCAAGCCTTTAACTGTGAAGGCCATTCAAGATGCTATTACAGAGCTTATTGAAATAGAACAAGCGGTTGAATCAACAGAGTCAAAATCAGAGGTTCACCCACCCGTGCTAGAACAAACCAAGGCGCGTGAACCAACAGAAATTGAAATTAGGCTGCTGGATCTGACCATGTTGGAATCGTATATCGATATTGTTGGCACGAAGCCTGTGTTTGATAGTATTGCTATGTTTGAAGATATGATGCCCAGCTATTTAGAGATTCTCGATTCAAATATGATAGCTAAAGATAAACCGAGTATTGTATCGGAAGCTCATAAAATCAAAGGTGCGGCTGGCTCGATTGGACTAAAGCATATCCAAAGTGTTGCTCAAAAAGCTCAAACACCGGATGCTCCAGCATGGTGGGAAAATATCTCTGATTGGGTAGAAGAAATAAAGAATGAGTATCAGCATGATATTCAAGTATTAAAAGATTGGCTAAACCAAAGGTAACGTTATGAAAAAATTAACACTCGCATGCATGCTTGTATTAGCAGGTTGTTCAACAGCACAAGTTGATTGGCAGCAAGATAGTCAGATGTTAGTTGCTCAGTCGGAAGTTAAATTAAGCAGCAATTTGTGGGTCAATAAGATGCCACAGATTGGGGAGGCACAAGAGCAGACGTTAAATGGTTCTATCTATTTAAAATCTGATACTAGCTTACCTGCGACACTTGAGTTGAACAGCGTGACCTTACGCCAAGGAGAGAACCTATGGCTTTTAGATGGAGATGCGATAGAAGTGAGAACTCACAGTGAAAACTCGTGGGAAATCGCTTTTCAGTGGCAATTAGATGTACTTCCAAACCTGCCGATTGATATCGCCGTAGAAACGAAAAACGAAGACAAGGTGGAGTGGTTAGTCGAGAAAGGTGTCAATATTGACGCTATTTACTAAGACCTAAGCTCTAAACTTAAGATCTAAAACCTAAAACCTAAAATCTAAGCCTTACGTTTTAAGGGCTCAGATCTAAAAAAGGGATGATGCTTTCGCATTATCCCTTTTTTGATACTCTGTTTTCAGTGAAATCTATTCTTCTAGATCGCCACAGAAACGGTAACCTTCACCGTGAATCGTTGCAATGATTTCAGGAGTACCTGAAATAGATTCGAAGTGCTTACGGATACGACGGATCGTTACATCAACAGTACGATCGTGTGGTTTTAGCTCACGGCCTGTCATTTTCTTCAGTAAGTCTGCGCGAGTTTGGATTTTTCCAGGGTTCTCACAGAAGTGCAGCAATGCACGGAATTCAGAACGAGGCAGTTTGTAGCCTTCGCCGTCAGGGCTTACTAGAGAGCGGCTATTGATATCTAGGATCCAACCGTTGAACTCATACTTCTCTACGCTACGTTTCTCTTCTTGAACTGTGTTAGCACTCATAGAGCGGTTCAATAGGTTACGCGCACGGATAGTTAATTCACGTGGGTTGAATGGTTTAGTGATGTAATCATCAGCACCAATTTCAAGACCAAGGATCTTGTCGACTTCGTTATCACGACCCGTTAAGAACATTAACGCTACGTTTGCTTGTTCACGGAGTTCACGAGCGAGTAATAGACCGTTTTTGCCAGGTAAGTTGATATCCATGATAACCAAATTAATTTGATTGTCAGATAACACTTGGTGCATCTCTTCACCATCACTAGCCTCAAAAACAGCATATCCTTCTGCTTCAAAAATGCTCTTAAGAGTGTTACGAGTTACTTGCTCATCTTCAACGATAAGAATCTGCGGGGTTTGCATTGGCGGTACCTAAATTTGTGACGAAATTGTGCTAATAGAATAAATTCTAGGCAAAAATATAACATACAGGTAATGTTTTTTTGATAATAAACTAAAGTTTTCAAAAATACACTTACTTAAGCTATCCGCCATCCATGGAAAGTTGCCAAAGAACGAGGTTTCCGTTACGTCTTTCATTATTCTGCCAGTTAATGAGCGGATTCTATAATCTTAACAGCTTGCTAACAATGCTAGAATGTTAATTCCATTCACTTTGTTGATTTATATCAAGAGATGAAATGTAACAAATATTAATAGTATGCAGAAAATCCAAAACATGTATCAATATGACTGAATGATAGCTTGAGTTGCGCTCTTATTCAGAGATGAATTTAGCTTCTAATTAATGATATAATTGTAATTAGCCTATAAAGCACTGTAATTTAATCTGTTTTTTATGTTTTAAATTATATATTACTGCCTCTATAAATTGAAAATACAGAATAAGAAACCAATATCAATAAGAAATTTTTCTGAATTTAGAGTACAGTTATTTGTCTTAGGTAACGAAACCGTAAATTTCTTAATAAGATTATAGACGTTTTAACGAGTTTGACCTCAGTCCAATTTTTTAGTTTTCGATCTTTGCTTTTGCTCTACTCTGACCGAAAACAGACTTTTTTTATCCTAGGATTGCGATAAGGAAAGACGCCAGATGTGAAAAATGATGGCGTAGTAAAATTTAAAGTTGTTATTAGTCCTATAATTTATAGGGATAATAACTTCTGAACTCATGGAGGAATGATGAAAGATATAACCCCTGATATTTGTGATCAGTATGAAGATAAGGTCACACTACTCAACTTACCACTACAAAACTTCGGCCAACGAGATGCCTTTTGGGGCGAGATTGTGACGGTAAGGTGCTATCACGATAATTCAAAAGTTCGCGATATATTAGACCAAAACGGCAAAGGGAAAGTGTTATTTGTTGACGGCAATGGTTCATGCCAAAAAGCGTTACTTGGGGATCAATTAGCGATCAAAGCGATTGAGAATCATTGGGAAGGCATCATTGTTTATGGTGCTGTAAGAGACGTAGCTATGCTCTCTCAAATGGATCTCGGGATTAAAGCGTTAGGTAGTTGCCCATTTAAAACGGAGAAGCGCGGAGCAGGTGATACGCAGGTGACGCTGACGATACAAAATCAGTTAATTCAACCGGGTGATTATATTTATTCCGACTGGAATGGGATACTCACATCAAAGGATTTACTTTCATTTTAAAAACGGAAGTATATTAAAAACGAAAGCCTAAACCGACTTCAATACCTTGCTGCCACTCTTGGTAATCGAGAGTGGCATGTAAATCTAGATTGTCAGACAAGCGCATTCGACTTGAGATCTCAGCAGCCATCACACCTTGTTTCTCATTATTTATCTCAACGTTTGTCGAGCGCAGAGTGCTCTTCACAATGATCCGCTCACTCACCTTATAACTGACGCCACTAAGAAAACCATTATCGCTGCCAAGTGCAGAATTATTGACATGAGCCCCCACATACAAATCCACAGAGTTAAATAGATTGTATGAGTAACCACCATCAATGTTCCAGACATCAAATTTTTCGTTGAACTGATTTTCACTAGAAAGGAAAAACTGGTGCGGAGAGGCATTCAGCGAAGAGGGAAGTTGTGGAAGTGTGGTTGCGAAACAAGCAGGCGCAATCAAGGTTAATAGACAGATCAATAATCTCATTATCCACTCCTTGATTGATTTTGTACTAACGGCACAAATTATTATTTTTATGAGCATGCTTTCACTCTATGAATCTAATTAAAGCACAATGGAAAAGTGATTGCTGTAAAAATCATATAGCAATTAGTTATTAACTTATGTGTCTTTGACAATGCTTTGTTTGAGCTAATTAGAAGCGATAAAAAGAGCTTTCAACCGATAATTCTAGTTAAATATGAAAAAAAATCAGTTTTTAATTGACTAAAGTTTGTAAAATCGGTAAACGTAGAGTTACGCAATCGCAAAGAGTATAGAGAATTATCATATGCTTCATAACAGCCAACTAGTAATGACCACCACCATTATTATTACCGATATTATAAATGTTGGGGCAGGCTGCTAAGCGAAATTTTTCAAAAAAAGGCCTGTATCTAACGAGATACGGGCCTTTTTTTTAGGTCATTTTTACGATTTTGGAGAAAGGGATGCGAGTTTTAAAGTTTGGAGGATCATCGTTAGCAGATGCAGATCGTTTTTTACGAGCTGCGGATATCATTGCTAATAATGCTCAACAGGAAGAGGTTGCGGTTGTTCTATCTGCACCAGGAAAAACGACCAATAAATTAGTAGCAGTGATCGATGGAGCTTTACGCAATGGCGAAGCCGAGCTGCAAATTGCGGAGCTTGAGTCATCATTTCAAGAGCTATTTATCGCCATTAAGGCTGTTCTGCCTAATATCGCAAACACGGCGTTTGATAATCAAGTTAAGACCTCATTATCGCAACTACGCCAATTTGTGCATGGTATTAACTTACTGGGTATGTGCCCAAATCATGTTAATGCACGCATTATCAGTAAAGGCGAGCGAATCTCTATTCAGCTAATGAAAGCGGTATTAGAGGCAAAAGGGCAAGCTGCCAACTTGATTGATCCCGTTCAATATCTATTTGCCAAAGGTGATCACCTTGAAGCTATGGTTGATGTTGATGTTTCTACTCAAAACTTTCGTCAGAATCCACTTCCTAGCAGTAGCGTCAGCATTATGCCTGGTTTTACCGCCGGTAATGAAAAAGGTGAATTAGTCACTTTAGGTCGTAATGGTTCTGACTACTCAGCTGCTGTATTAGCAGCATGCTTGCGTGCAGATTGCTGTGAGATCTGGACGGACGTGGATGGTGTTTATAACTGTGACCCTCGCTTGGTTGATGACGCTCGCTTGTTAAAATCACTGAGCTATCAAGAAGCGATGGAGTTATCCTATTTTGGTGCTTCAGTATTGCACCCTAAAACCATCGCACCGATTGCTCAATTCCATATTCCATGCTTAATCAAAAATAGTTTTAATCCACAAGGTGCTGGGACACTTATTGGTCAAGATACAGGTGAAGATAACCTCGCAATTAAAGGGATCACCACGCTAAGTAACCTAACAATGGTTAATGTATCGGGCCCAGGAATGAAAGGCATGGTAGGCATGGCGAGCCGTGTTTTCGGTGCGATGTCCTCTGCTGGTGTTTCTATTGTCCTGATTACGCAATCTTCATCCGAGTACAGTATCAGTTTCTGTATTGAAGAAATGGATAAACTGCGAGCACAGCAAGTTCTACGTGACGCTTTTGAATTGGAACTTAAAGATGGTCTTTTAGAGCCCGTAGAGTTTATTGATGATGTCGCCATTGTCACTCTTGTTGGGGATGGTATGCGCACTTCTCGTGGTGTGGCTTCTCAATTCTTTGCTTCTTTGGCTGAAGTGAACGTCAATATTGTCGCGATTGCTCAAGGCTCTTCAGAGCGAGCAATTTCAGCGGTGATCCCAGAAGATAAGATCAAAGAAGCGATCAAAGCTTGTCATGAGAACTTATTTAACTCTAAACATTTCCTTGATGTCTTCGTTGTTGGGATTGGTGGTGTCGGTGGTGAGTTAGTCGACCAAATTCAGCGTCAACAAGCAAAATTGGCGGACAAAGGCATTGTGATCCGTGTTTGTGGTTTGGCGAATAGTAAAGGTTTACTGCTTGATAGTGAAGGATTGCCACTTGAACACTGGCGAGACCGAATGAAAAGCGCAACAGAAGAATTCAGCCTTGCAAGGCTCATTTCACTTGTTCAGCGCAACCATATTATCAACCCTGTCTTGGTAGATTGCACATCCAGTGAAGGGATCGCAAAGCAATACGCTGATTTCCTTGGTGCAGGTTTCCACGTTGTCACACCAAACAAAAAAGCCAATACCGCAAGCATGGCTTACTATCACCAATTACGAGATGTGGCGAGAAGCTCGCGCCGTAAATTGATGTATGAAACAACGGTAGGTGCTGGGCTTCCTGTTATCGAAAACCTGCAAAACCTGATTTCAGCGGGCGATGAGCTTGAGAAATTCAACGGTATTTTATCTGGGTCTCTCTCTTACATCTTTGGCAAACTTGATGAAGGCATGACATTAAGTCAAGCAACGAACATAGCAAAAGAGAATGGATTTACGGAACCTGACCCTCGTGATGATCTATCTGGTATGGATGTCGCGCGTAAATTGTTGATCCTCGCTCGTGAAGCGGGTATGGCTCTTGAACTGGAAGATGTTGAAGTGGACCAAGCTCTACCACCTGGTTTTGACGATTCAGGAAGTATCGAAGAGTTCATGGCGCGCTTACCTGAAGCGGATGAATATTTCAAACAGCAGTTAGCTGCGGCCGAAGAAGAGGGTAAAGTTTTACGTTATGTCGGTGAAATTAACGAAGGGAAGTGCAAAGTTCGTATCGCTGCTGTGGATAGCGACGACCCAATGTTTAAGATTAAAGATGGTGAGAACGCCTTAGCCTTCTATAGCCGCTATTATCAGCCGATCCCGTTAGTATTACGTGGCTACGGTGCGGGAACCGAAGTTACCGCTGCAGGGGTTTTCTCTGATGTAATGCGTACCCTTGGCTGGAAGTTGGGAGTTTAACCATGAGTTCTACGAATAACGGTGTTGTCGTTTACGCACCAGCATCTATCGGCAACGTAAGTGTTGGCTTTGATGTACTGGGTGCCGCGGTATCGCCAATTGATGGCTCGCTGCTTGGTGACCGAGTGTTGGTACAAGATGGTGAGCAAGCCTTTAGCTTAAAAACTGCAGGTAACTTTGTCTCTAAGCTGCCTGAAAATCCACAAGATAATATTGTGTATGATTGCTGGGTTGTGTTTGCTCGCGAGTTAGATCGCAAAGGGGTAGCGCTTAAACCTCTTGAAATGACGCTTGAGAAAAACATGCCAATTGGTTCGGGGCTAGGATCGAGTGCCTGTTCGATTGTTGCTGCCCTCGATGCGCTCAATCGTTTTCATGAACAGCCACTAAATGAGACTGAACTTTTAGCCCTAATGGGAGAGATGGAAGGGAAGATCTCTGGTGGTATCCATTATGACAATGTCGCCCCTTGTTATCTTGGTGGCGTGCAACTTATGCTAGAAGAGCTCGATATCATCAGCCAAGAAGTACCATGCTTTGATGATTGGTTCTGGGTGATGGCATATCCGGGAATTAAAGTATCGACTGCGGAAGCGCGTGAAATTCTACCGTCTCAATATCGCCGCCAAGATATTATTGCACACGGACGTCACCTCGCAGGCTTTATTCATGCGTGTCACTCGAATCAACCTCAGCTTGCCGCGAAGATGATCAAAGACGTGATTGCTGAACCATATCGTGCGAAACTGCTACCGGGTTTTGCTGATGCGCGTAACTATGCGACATCAGCCGGAGCGCTTGCCACAGGAATCTCAGGCAGTGGTCCAACGCTATTTAGCATTTGCGAAACACAAGATGTCGCAGAGCGCGTTGCTCTTTGGCTCGAACAAAATTACGTACAAAATAAAGAAGGATTCGTTCATGTTTGTCGTTTAGATAAGCAGGGTTCGATCGTTACAGGAAGTTCACTATGAAGCTGTACAACATCAAAGAAAATGACGAGCAAGTCTCTTTTGGCCAAGCCGTGCGCCAAGGGTTAGGTCGTAATCAAGGTCTATTTTTTCCATCAGTATTACCAAAGTTTGACGATATTGATGCACTACTTGCAGAGGATTTTATCCCTCGTAGTAGCAAAATATTATCAGCACTGATTGGTGATGAACTGTCAGCTGAGACAGTCAATGAACTGGTGGATGCTGCATTCCAATTCCCAGCACCGATTAAAAAGGTAAAAGAGGGAGTGTACGCACTGGAGCTATTTCATGGGCCGACACTAGCGTTCAAAGATTTTGGTGGTCGTTTTATGGCTCAATCTTTGGCAGCGGTATCCGATGGTGGAAAGATCACTATTCTTACTGCTACGTCGGGTGATACAGGCGCTGCGGTTGCTCATGCTTTCTATGGTATGGAAAACATTAATGTTGTGATCCTATATCCGAAAGGCAAGATTAGCCCTCTGCAAGAGAAGCTTTTCTGCACGTTAGGTAAAAATATTCACACAGTAGCCATTAATGGTGATTTTGACGATTGCCAAGCATTAGTGAAGCAATCATTTGATGATGCCGAACTGCGTAAAGAGATAGGTTTAAATTCGGCGAACTCAATCAATATTAGTCGCTTAATGGCTCAGATTTGTTACTACTTCGAAGCGGCTGCTCAAATGACAAAAGAGCAGCGTGAAAATCTAGTGATCTCAGTACCAAGCGGCAACTTTGGTAACTTGACCGCTGGGTTGTTGGCAAAATCGTTAGGGCTACCTGTTAAGCGCTTTATTGCGGCAACCAACGAAAACGATACTGTGCCTCGTTATTTAGAGACTGGTCAATGGGATCCAAAACCAACGGTAGCGACAACATCAAATGCAATGGATGTAAGCCAACCGAATAACTGGCCTCGTATAGAAGAACTTTGTCAATTGAAAGGCTGGGGTTTGGATACGTTAGGTAAAGGTAAAGTATCAGACGAGCAGAGTGCGCAATCTGTACGTGACCTACAAGCTCAAGGTTACTTATGTGAGCCGCATGGCGCGATAGCTTATCGTCTGCTTGATGAGCAACTTCAGGCTGATGAAACAGGACTATTCCTTTGTACGGCTCACCCAGCTAAGTTTAAAGACGTGGTTGATGATATTTTAGGTACAGACATCGAACTGCCAGCGCCTTTAGCAAAACATGCGGCATTAGCGCTATTATCGGAAGATCTAGAAAATGATTTTGATGCTTTGAAAGTGGTATTACGTAACGCTCAAAAGTAAGCGCAAGTGACAGATAAACAAACGGCACTCAATTGAGTGCCGTTTTTCTATTTGATGCTACACCAACCTAAGGTTGAGATAGCTGAGTATCAATTATAGAGATTCAGTAAAAGTACGTGCGATTACGTCTTTTTGCTGTTCAACGGTTAAAGAGTTGAAACGTACAGCGTAGCCAGAAACACGGATTGTTAACTGTGGGTATTTTTCTGGGTGCGCAACTGCATCTTCAAGTGTTTCACGTTTTAGAACGTTAACGTTAAGGTGTTGACCACCTTCGATTAGCGGTGCGCTTTCAATTGCAACTTCACGGCTTTCGTACTCACCTAGTTCTGCTGCTGCAACAACTTGGTCAGCTTCGTAGCCTGCAGAAGCAACAACACAGCGAGCTTCATTTTTTTCGCTGTCTAGTAGCCAGATTGAGTTTAGTAGCGCGTCGTTTGCAGCTTTAGTAATTTGAATACCTTGAATCATCACTATCTCCTAGTCCACTTCTGTGGTGTTTATTGTGGTGTTAACTTTCGAATTTTATTGAGCAGGGTATTATATATCCAATATCCGACATGATAGTATTGATTTAGATCAAATTACAACTAAAAACCATTATTTTTTCAAGGTTGTTTTATTGCGCTGAATCAATAAAACCTTTAAAAACATGCTGGTTACAATTTATTTAATAATATAAAAAATAGTTAACAACTCATTTTGTTGTAAACTTACTACAAAATGAGTCTAAATTTTGAACTCAATCAAAGAATAACAACCGGTTAGAGACTAAAACTGAAAGTACAAAGTGATTAAAGAACATGAAAACTTCAAAGCAAATAACGAAATATATTGGTGCACATGTCTCGGCGGCAGGTGGTGTTGATCAAGCTCCACTGAGGGCACGAGAGTTAGGAGCAAATGCTTTTGCTCTGTTTACTAAGAACCAAAGACAGTGGGTAGCAAAACCACTTGAAGCGGCAACGATCAGCGCATTTAAAGCGAATTGCAAAATGCTGGGCTTCTCTGCAGAGCAAATTCTGCCCCATGACTCATACTTGATTAACTTGGGCGCTCCAGAAGAAGAGAAGCTTGAGAAATCGCGCGCGGCATTTATAGATGAAATGGAGCGATGCCAACAGTTGGGGCTAACACTGCTTAATTTCCATCCCGGTAGCCATTTAAAGAAAATCTCAGAGAGCGAATGTTTGTCTAAGATTGCAGAGTCAATAAATTTAGCTCATCAAGCAGTGCCTAATGTTGTCGCCGTTATCGAGAATACGGCTGGTCAAGGAACAAACCTTGGTTGGCGTTTCGAGCATCTCGCTGAAATCATTGATCAAGTAGAAGATAAATCGCGAGTTGGTGTTTGCTTAGATACCTGCCACACATTTACTGCTGGGTATGATTTACGAAGTGCAGAGGCTTGTGAAGCGACGTTTGCTGAGTTCGATCATGTTGTAGGCATGCAATATTTAAGGGCAATGCACCTAAATGACTCGAAAGTAGAATTTGCGAGCCGAGTGGATAGGCACCATTCATTGGGTAAAGGAGAAATTGGTTGGAGCTGTTTTGAATATATCATGGCTGATGAGCGTTTTGATTCTATCCCTTTGATTTTAGAAACAATAGATTCAACCATTTGGAAAGATGAAATTCAGCAGCTAAGAAAATTTCATTTGGATTCAATTCGCTAATTGACTGACGCATAAACTTGGCATCTTTTTTTCATGTCTTTTATACGGCACTCTCCTGCTCAGTATTTATTAGCAGGAGGGGCTGAATGAGTAGGATCTGATTTAGTTGAATGTAGTGGAGGATGCCATATGCAAGATTCAAACGGTTTAATAGGAATATCGAAACCGACAGTGAGACCCCTGTCCCCAACATCACGTTTGCCGATCCCTAATCGGCATATCACTGGCCCAAACCCACACCGTTGCCCAACTCGCCCTCGACCCTAAAATTAATTCTCTACTAATGTACATGCCGCAGCGTAGAATAGGGCAATGTTTATTTTTCGAGAATTACAATGAACCCTTTTAGCTGTTGGAATGATGTCATTGAGTCTGAAAAGCAGAAAGCGTATTTTCAGGCTCTGGTTGAGTTTGTCGGATCACAACGAAAGCAAGGTAAATCGATTTACCCTCCTGAATCTGATGTGTTTAATGCCTTTGAGCATACTGAGATTAGCAAGGTTAAAGTGGTTATTTTGGGGCAAGATCCATATCACGGTGCAAATCAAGCACACGGTTTATGTTTCTCAGTGCTTCCGGGAATAAAAACACCGCCATCACTACGAAATATGTACAAGGAACTGGCTGAAGATATTGATGGATTTGTAATTCCAGATCATGGCTATTTGACCTCTTGGGCAGATCAAGGTGTATTGCTGCTTAATACTGTCTTTACGGTTGAAGAAGGGTTGGCTCACTCTCACTCGAAATGTGGCTGGGAAACGTTTTCTGACAAGGTCATTGAAGTACTGGATGCTCAAGGTGATGGCATTGTTTTTCTATTATGGGGAGCGCATGCTCAGAAGAAAGGTCAAATGATCGATCGTGAGCGTCACCATGTTCTGTCTGCTCCACACCCTTCACCACTTTCAGCCCGACGTGGATTTTTTGGTTGTCAGCATTTCTCTCAAACTAATCAATTACTTATTGATAGTGGAAAACAACCGATTAATTGGCATCTTCCTGTAACGTTATAGTTCATCATGTTTGATAAAGTCTGCTTAAAAAGTTAATTGGCTGTTTTTCGACCAAAATCAAAGCAGGATGAGTCCTCTTTATATACACTTACTTTTAGTGAGTATAACGGAGGCTTACAATGATGATTGAAAGGATTAGACGAGAGCATGGCTATATGGTTCGCCTGTTAGCCATTTTAAGTACTAAACTCAAGCAGTTGAATAACGATCAACCAATCAACTACAGCTTAGTAAAAGAGGTAGTCGATTACTTAGCGAATCATTCAGAAAAAATACACCACCCTAAAGAAGATGTTCTATATCACTATTACCAAGAGCATTACGGTCATCAACAAGAGATCGAAAACCTTGAATCTCAGCATGTCACGTTATCTGAAAAAACACATGAATTCTTAGGCGTCGTGGAAATGATTTTGCAAGATGCCGTTGTTCCACGTGAAGTCTTTACTAAACAACTCCAAGAATTTATTACTGACCAGCATGAGCATCTCGATTTTGAAGAGAAAAAGATCATCCCTCTGATTAATCGAGCGTTTACAACGGAAGATTGGCAACAAGTCGAAGCGTTGTGGGAACAAGAAGATAATGACCCAGTATTTGGGGAGACGATTGCAGATCGGTATTTACAACTGGCAGAAAGAGTTCGGCAGACTGAGCGGGAATGCATTTAGTTGACGCGCGATACTTTCAGCTAAGTGAGATGAGACTAAGCAGGTTGTCTTTAAGGAAGATTGCTTTTCAGTTCACTGTAATAGTTGATTTGGCTAAATAGAAAGAGGCGCATATGCAGCGCCTCTTTTATATTGATCGTTGGGGTGAGTTAGAGAGCAAGGGAAACCAGACTCTCTAGTTAACGGTTAAAGCTCAATATCTTCATATTTGTAATCTAGACATCCATCAAGATCCATCAGCTCTTTTTGGAGACGTTTTTTATCGTTAATCGCTTCAATTTCTCGCCATTTACGCTTGGCGGGTTTGGTTTTTGTTGAGCGAGTTGGAGGTGTAAAGCTATCCATAACATGTTCTAGTTGCAACCCTTCCATAAGCTACCTCATTTGCTTAGTTATTCTTCCTTCTCGGAAGCTGTTTATTAGCATATTTTCGAGCAGTATAACCTTGATATGTTTCTCATTTGTTTCTTTTTCATTACGTTTTCGTACTATTTTTCACTGAGCCGCACACTTTTTACAATGTGATTTGGTTAAAAATTATCCAAACGAGTCGATGTTCGTGATTAAATTTGTAGGCTCTAATTGTTAACTAATCGTGTTTAATTAGGCGTATTTGGCGTGGTGTGTGTTTTGTTTCTTATAGCCTAATTCAGAATGGATGTGGGATGGGTCAATATAATTTGAGAGATTTGGCTGACACCTTGGTTTGCCTACTTTTATTGCTCACATAAGGAATGCCATTCTCATAAGAGGGCGAACACCTATCTTGTGGTGTTTATGTGATTATTTGTGTCTGGAATTGAAAGTAAATGTTTCCTGTTGTGTTAACGGTAGGTGACGTATTGGTAAGAATTAACATACGTTATGCGCTCGATCTCTTATTGATTTTTCCCCAATCAAGCTGCATTATCCGCCCGTCAAAATACACTGATACGTAAAATGGATGCATGAAGCGACAATTTACATTCTAACTTGCAATAAAACGCAATATAACCAATGCCAAACACAACATTGACACATGGCATAAGCGAGTTAGAGGAGGGCTAGGAAGCAGGATCAGTGCAACTCTATGTGAGGTTCAAGTGACAGATTTAATCAATTTAATGAATGATCTCCTTTGGGGATCGATTTTAGTTTATCTTTTGGTTGGTGTAGGTATCTACTTCACTATCCGCCTTGGGTTTATTCAGTTTCGCCATTTTGGTCACATGTTCAGTGTCCTAAAAGACAGCCGTAAAGCGGACAGTGCTGGTATCTCTTCTTTTCAAGCGCTTTGTACCAGTTTAGCAGCTCGTGTTGGTACGGGTAACATGGCTGGTGTGGCTGTTGCTCTTACTGCTGGTGGCCCAGGTGCTATTTTTTGGATGTGGCTAATTGCGATGCTTGGTATGGCAACATCATTTGCCGAAAGCACATTGGCGCAGTTATACAAAACTAAAGATGACGATGGTAACTACCGTGGTGGCCCTGCGTACTACATGGAAAAAGGGTTAGGAATGCGTTGGATGGGGGTTCTATTCTCTATCTTCCTTATCATCGCTTTCGGCCTTGTTTTCAATGCAGTTCAAGCGAACTCAATTGCTGGCGCGATGAAAACGGCTTTTGGTGTTGAAGAAATTTATGTCGGTATCGGTATTGTTCTTCTTTCTGCTGTTGTAATTTTTGGTGGCATCAAGCGTATTGCACGTACTGCCGAGCTGATTGTTCCTGTGATGGCATTAGCTTACTTAGGTATTGCTCTGTTCGTGATGTTCATGAACCTTGAAAAAGTACCAGAAGTGTTGGCGCTGATTTTCAAGAGTGCGTTTGGTTTCCAAGAAGCGGCTGCGGGTGGTTTAGGCTACGCGATTGCTCAAGCTATGATCCAAGGTATTAAACGTGGTCTGTTCTCGAATGAAGCGGGTATGGGTTCTGCACCTAATGCTGCGGCGTCGGCAACACCATATCCACCACACCCAGCATCTCAAGGTTATGTTCAGATGCTAGGCGTATTTATGGACACTATTGTGATCTGTTCAGCGACGGTTGCGATTATCCTAATGTCGGGTGAATATGTTCCGCACGGCGAAATTACGGGTATTGAGCTGACTCAACGAGCATTGACGGCTCAAGTGGGTCCATGGGGCGGTATTTTTGTTGCCGTTGCAATCTTCTTCTTCGCCTTTACGTCGATCATTGCTAACTACTCATACGCTGAAACGAACTTGATCTTCTTAGAGCATAATCATAAAGCGGGCATTGGTATATTCCGTGTCGTGGTTCTTGCAATGGTGATGTTTGGTTCAATGGCGACCCTGCCAACGGTTTGGGCGCTTGCAGATGTATCAATGGGGCTGATGGCGATAGTGAACTTGGTGGCGATTATCTTGCTATCAGGGATCGTGATTAAGCTTGCGAAAGATTACAACCAGCAGTTGAAAGCAGGCAAACTACCCACTTTTAATGCAGACGATTTCCCTGAGCTAAAATCTCAGCTTGAAGATGGCATTTGGGATAACAACAAAAAAGACTAACTGTTTCGAATTACTGAAATAGTTAAATAAAAGCCATGTTGCAGTCAGTTAATGACGCAGCGTGGCTTTTTTTATACTCTAAGAAAAATATTACTATAAGGTACAAGTCATGCTAATCGTTGTTTCACCCGCTAAGACGTTGGATTATGAGTCTCCACTTGTCACTGAACGTTTTACTCAGCCTGAATTTATTGAACATTCGGCAGAGCTGATTGAAGAGTGTCGTAAGCTTACCCCTACCGATATATCAGCATTAATGAAAGTGAGTGATAAAATCGCTGGCTTGAACGTGGCGCGTTTTGAACAGTGGCGTGAAGAGTTTAGCCTTGAGAACGCCCGACAAGCTATTTTGGCTTTTAAAGGCGATGTTTATACTGGGCTCGATGCTCAAACGTTGAGTGATGGCGACTTTGACTATGCACAGTCACACTTACGTATGCTCTCGGGCCTCTATGGTTTGTTAAAGCCGTTAGATTTGATGCAGCCTTACCGCTTAGAGATGGGAACGCGGTTAGCCAACGCTCGTGGCACTAACTTGTATCAGTTCTGGGGTGATCTCATTACCGATAAGTTGAACCAAGCATTAGAAGCGCAAGGCGATAATGTGCTGATCAACTTGGCGTCGAATGAATACTTTAAAGCGGTCAAGCCAAAGAAATTGAATGGCGACGTGATTACGCCAGTATTTAAAGATTGTAAGAACGGCCAATATAAAGTGATCAGCTTTTATGCGAAGAAAGCACGAGGCTTGATGGCGCGTTACATTATTGAAAACCGTATTGAGTCGGTTGAAGAGCTTGTGAAGTTTGATGTGGCGGGTTATTACTTTGTAGAACAAGAGTCAAACGCTAAAGAGTTGGTATTTAAGCGCGAAGAGCAGAACTAATTTAGTTTTTTTGGCTAAGTTCTCAGCTCAAGCGAGCTTCGTTTCAATTTAGATGAACTCAATAAAAAGGCCGATCAATGGTTATTGATCGGCCTTTTTGTCTCTTTCAATTTAGCAACGAGGCAGACGCTTGTGTCACAAGACCGATAACCTCATCTTTTCAAATCGAACTACTTTTTCTTTTTCTTCGCGCTTTTCTTTTTAGCGACGGCTTTTTTGTCGTCTTTTTTCACTTTCTTTTTCTTACTGAAAGTCGGCTTTTTATGCGTTGGTCGCATGCCTTCAATGAAACGCTCTTTAATGCTCTCTTTGGTGTAACGAGCAACACGTTCAATCATTGGTTGGTCATGGGCTTCAAGAATCGAAATCGCATTACCTTTCTTACCAGCACGAGCGGTACGGCCAATACGGTGCAGGTAGACATCGGCAGTACGAGGCATATCGTAGTTGATAACGTGGCTTACGTCCGGAAGGTCGATACCACGCGCGGCAACATCGGTTGCCAATAATACGTTGATGCTGCCATCACGGAAACGAGACATAGCACTGTTACGACGATCTTGTGGCATTTCACCTTGGATCCAAACACATGGGATCTTGGCACTTTCTAATTGAGAACGGAGTTCAGCCAAACGATCGCGGGTTTTCAAAAATACGATAGTGCGTTCCGCTTGCTCTGTGATGATGTGTTTCAGTAGCGCAAGTTTGTGATCTGGCGTATCGGCACGGTGATACCACTGAGTGATCTTCTTACGTTCACGTAGTGATGATTGTGCATCGATTTCAGCAGGGTTTTTAAGAAGATCTTCAGTAAAGCCTTCAACGCCTTTGCCTTCTAGTGTTGCTGAGAATAGCAACGTCTGTTTACGCCAGCGACATTCAGCAGCAAGGCGGTCAACAACCGGTGCAAAGCCCATATCAAGCATGCGGTCAGCTTCATCTAAGATCAGCCATTCAATGGCACGGCAATCAAAACGCTCAGCTTCAATGTACTCCATTAAGCGGCCTGGTGTTGCAACCACGATATCTTGAGTCGTGCCAAGAATATCAGCATGCTCTTGGTACATGACGCCACCGGTAATGGTGAAGACATTTAAACTGGTGTATTTCGCCATTTCACGAGCTTGATCGGCAACCTGCATAGCAAGCTCACGAGTCGGAGTAAGAATAAGGACACGCGCAGGGCCGCCTTTCTTACGTGGGAAATCGAGTAAGTACTGCAAAGCGGGCAGAGCAAAAGAGGCAGTTTTACCTGTGCCTGTCGGGGCTGATGC
Organism: Vibrio sp. 03-59-1; assembly: GCF_013114135.1. NCBI lineage: Bacteria > Pseudomonadati > Pseudomonadota > Gammaproteobacteria > Vibrionales > Vibrionaceae > Vibrio > Vibrio sp. 03-59-1. Next base: position 62,116 of record NZ_VTYA01000005.1, on the reverse strand, counting down.
TAAAACGTCTTTTCCATCTAACGCTTGTGGGATCGCTTCTGCTTGTACTTGTGTTGGGCGTTCGTAGCCCATTTCGTCGATTGCTTTTAGCAGATCTTGGTCAAGATCGAGTTCTGCAAAGGTTCTGATCACTGTTGTTTCTCCACAAGCAATAATGTTCTCCACAAGCCATTTCATTTACGGCATGGAGGATAAAAAAGAATAGTCGGGCATTATAGAAGCATTAGTGATTAGGATCACATGATATTTCTACATCTTGAGATAAAAATCTTTGGTTAACGCAATAAAGTCATCGCTATAACCGTTTGCGCCGTGAATCGTTAAACATTCCACCGACGTTTCTTCCAGTTGTTTACTTAATTCGAATAAGATCCGATGTTCAGGTTTTCGCTCTGAAGGCTTAACGGTACAAATTCGACTTAAAAACCAGCCCATCTCTTTCGCCATATCAATGAAAGCTTGGCCTTCCACTTTTGGCAGAATAAAACTCGCTTTTCCTTGTTCAGAAAGTAGTGCGTGGCTGCGTGCTAATAGATCGCGATGCGATAGGGTGTCGGTATGACGGGCAGTGGCTCGCTGGGTATGTTGTGACTGTTCGCCATTATTGAAGTAAGGCGGGTTACAGATGATGGCATCAAATGTGTGACTGAAATCTTGAGTAAGAATATCCCCAAGTAAACCCTTAATGCGCGGTGACCAAAGTGATGATTGGAAATTGTGTGTTGCCGCTTGAATTGCATGTTGATCAATATCGATAGCTTGGAGCTTGGCATTTGGAAAACGTTGAGCACACATGAGAGCGAGTAATCCTGTCCCTGTTCCTAAATCCAATATTGTTTGTGCTTGATGTGGCTCGAACCACGCACCGAGTAGAACGCCATCGGTACTAACGGGCATACCACTTTGCCCCCCATTGATTGAGAATTGTTTAAAATTGAAGCTCTTAGTTTTTAACGTGCTACTTTTCATGTTTATTCTGGCGCTTTGATTAATTTAAGTAATTACATCTAATGTTAAACAAATGTTTGGTTGAATGTTCTGGTTGTTATCGGTTTTGGGTCTTTTATGATCCAAATATAATACTGGATATTTTTTCAGAGCCAGTGATATTCACTGCTTTTGAGGTGAATATGTAAATTAATATGGTGTTTTTTTCTTGAGACTTGCGGATTGATGAGTGTTTGGTCATTATGCGGCTCTATTTTCTTGATGCTACCTCGCATTTTTGAGTGGTTCATTTCCGAAAGTAAACACAACATTTAATAAATTATAAGTATAAGGGTTATCTGTGAAACAGAGTTTAAAATTAACAGATATAATTGCATTGGGCTTCATGCTTTTTGCTTTTTTCTTGGGTGCTGGCAACATTATCTTTCCACCTCTAGCGGGTCAGCTAGCGGGTGAAAACCTATTGCCTGCAATGAGTGGCTTTTTATTAACAGCGGTAGGTCTTCCTTTGGTTACCATTATTGCTATTGCTGTTGCGGGTGGCACATGGGGCCATTTGACTAAAGACTTGCCAAAGCAAGCTGCGACTATCATGGCGGTTCTGATCTTTATCATTATCGGCCCTGCATTTGCAGCACCTCGTACCGGTCTTGTTGCCTACGAGATGGCAGTTAAACCATTCATTATCGATGCCGCTCAAATTGATTTAACGATCTTCTCTATCATTTTCTTTGCTATCGCGATGGGTTTCGCTTGGACGCAGGGCAAACTGATTGATGTTATTGGTAAAGTATTAACACCTGCACTTTTTGTCGGTCTTATTATTTTAGCTGTTGCCGTATTCACAAACCCTCAAGGTGCGATGATTGCCGCTCAAGGGGATTACCTGACTCAGCCGTTGACGAAAGGTTTCCTTGAAGGCTACAACACAATGGATACGTTCGGTTCATTGATGTTTGGTATGCTAATTGTTGATGCCATGCGCAGTAAAGGCGTAACAGAGCGTGCTGCAGTAACTAAATACCTGATCAGCGCAGCGTGTATTGCGGCTGCTGGTTTAGCATTTGTTTATATCTCACTGTTCTACCTTGGCGCGACAAGTGCAGCAGTAGCAAGTGGTGTCGATAACGGCGGTGTTGTTCTTAGCCTATACGTTCAAGCTCTGTTTGGACCATCTGGCCAGATTGTTCTGTCTGTCATCGTAATGCTAGCGTGTTTAACCACAGCCATTGGCCTGATCTCAGCATGTTCTGATTACTTCAGCTCATTGACGCCACTGTCTTACAAAAAATGGGTCATCATCAATGGTGTGGCTTGTGCAATAGTGGCAAACGTGGGTCTAGCTCAGCTTATTTCACTCTCTGTACCTGTGCTGTTTGCACTGTACCCAGTGGCGATTGCATTGGTTGCACTTACCTTTATCCGTAAGAAGCTACCAAACCCGCAAATGGCGTACCGTGCTGTGATTTTAGTCTCTCTGATGTTCGCTATGATTGATGGCGCTAAAGTGGCTGGCGTTGATGTTTCTGCGCTAAATATGCTGCCTTTATTTGACATCGGTATGGGTTGGTTATTACCGACAGTGACCGCGATGGTTTGCATGTTCTTTGTAGGTAAATCTCAGCAAGAAGAGTTAGTAGAAGAAGTGGCATAACGTCATTCTGAATACTAAAAAAGGGGTTGATGTGTTAAGCATCAACCCCTTTTTTATTTGGCGTAGTTATTTATAGAGAGTCGTGGAACTCAACTAAAATTTGTTCACACCAAGATTCAATTCGTTGATCGCTTAGCTCATATTGAGAATCTTCATCTAACGCTAGACCAACGAAGTGAGAGTTGCCTTCTGTGAGAGCTTTTGATGCTTCAAATTCATAGCCTTCATTTGGCCAGTAACCAATAAACTGTGCGCCGCTACTTTTGAGTTCATCATGAAGTAGACCCATCGCATCAAGGTACCATTCACCATACCCTTCTTGATCGCCCAAACCAAAGAGAGCGACGCATTTATCTTTCAGTGGAACGCCACCAACCTCTTGCCAGATCGCGCTCCAATCTTCTTGAATTTCGCCAAAATCCCAAGTCGAGATGCCTAAGATTAAGAGATCATAATTGCCCATTTGGGAAATATCACAATCTTTGACATTAAAAATATCGACGAGATCTTCCCCGATAATTGCCCGAATTTTTTCGGCAGCCATTTCGGTGTAGCAAGTGGTTGAGCCGTAGAACAGTCCAATTTTCATAGCGCATCGTTGGTTTTGAGAAGTGATGGCGAATTCTACCCATATTTTGCGGATGATTGCAGTGAATATCCGCTCTAGTTCTCTTTTTTATAGTAATTACCGAAGCTCTGCCTTAATCTGAGGCGATAATGACAAAGGATTTACGGTAGTAAAAAATCTAGATGACTTCGAATAATAACAATGAAGATAAGCTGCAAAATCAGAGTGGTGATTTAGGGATAGTTGAACAGTTCTTAGATACCATGTGGATGGAGCGAGGTTTAGCTGAAAATACATTGGTTTCTTATCGCACGGATTTATCGAAATTAATTAAGTGGATGGGTGAGCACAATTATCGTTTAGGGTTCATCAGCTTATCGGGTTTACAAGAGTATCAAGCTTGGTTGGTTGATCAAGATTACAAACAGACATCACGAGCTCGAATGCAGTCGGCGATTCGGCGTCTTTTTCAGTACTTACATAGAGAAAAGCATCGAGCGGATGATCCAAGTGCACTGCTTGTTAGCCCTAAATTGCCTCAGCGTTTACCGAAAGATTTAAGCGAAGAGCAAGTTGATGATTTGCTGAATGCGCCCGATCCTAACGATCCGATTGAACTTCGAGACAAAGCGATGCTCGAACTCTTGTACGCGACAGGTTTACGTGTGACTGAACTTGTTAGCCTGACCATGGAAAACATCAGTTTGCGCCAAGGCGTAGTAAGAGTGATAGGTAAAGGGGGCAAAGAACGTTTGGTTCCTATGGGGGAAAATGCCGTTGATTGGATTGAAACCTTCATCGAGCAGGGGCGTCCATTGCTATTAGGAGAAAAAACGTCAGACGTGGTTTTCCCTAGCCGACGAGCAAGGCAAATGACGCGACAAACATTTTGGCATCGAATAAAGCATTATGCACTGATTGCTGAAATTGATACTGAGTTGTTATCTCCTCACGTATTGCGCCATGCATTCGCCACACATTTACTAAACTATGGTGCAGATCTAAGAGTGGTTCAGATGTTACTAGGACATAGTGACTTATCGACCACGCAAATTTATACTCATGTCGCGACAGAAAGACTAAAACAGATTCATCACGAGCACCATCCAAGGGCTTAACTCGACTATTTTTTAAGGTGATTTTCATGAGCGTATTACGCCGACTAACTCTTTTAACACTGCCATTTTTTGTTGCAGCTTGTAATGGTGCAGATGGCACAACGGCTGAAGCTTCGACGGCGAAAGTTGATTCTCAACAAGTGACAACGACAGCGTTTGATAAAGCCGAACTGACCGCGAGATTTTCTAAAATAGGTGTTCAGGTTTTGAATGTTGCACCTGCGGATATTAATGGTTTAGTGGAAGTTCAAACGAGCGGTGGCGTTATCTTTGCTTCTCCAAACGGAGACCATTTTTTAGCAGGTACTCTATACTCACTGGATGAAGAGGGTAACTATGTGGATGTGGTTGCTGAGCGACAAGCTCCACTCAATGCTGAAAAAATTGCGTCCTTTAAAGACAGTTCAATTGAATACAAATCTAAAAATGAAAAATACGTAGTAACGGTCTTTACCGATATTACTTGTGGGTACTGTGTGAAATTACACAGTCAAATGGATGGCTATAATAAGCTAGGCATCACGGTGCGCTACATGGCGTACCCTCGTCAAGGCCCAACAGGTCAAGTAGCGACGCAAATGGCGGGCGTTTGGTGTGCTGCGGATCCACAATCTGCGATGCACGATGCAAAAGTAAACCGTAAGTTTGGCACGGGCGTGAATGATTTAGCTCAATGCCAACAGACGATTTCAGCGCACTACAATTTAGGTCGTGAGTTGGGTATCAGTGGTACTCCCGCTATTTTCTTGCCAAATGGCGAATTGGTTGGCGGCTACCTTCCTCCTGCAAAATTATTACAACGCTTAGAACAGATTAAATAACACCGGCTTTAAACGCTTTCATAATGAGGCTTGGTGAATACCAGGCCTCGATTGTCTTAAAGGCAAATTTCTTATTTTAGATTTACTCGTCGAGAGAGAACCACATTCATGATTGAAATCCAACGTCGTCCAGATGCTGATGTCACTTTGCTTCCCGGATCTATGCCGGATCTGTTGAAGCGAATTTACATCAACCGTGGCATTACTCATTTAGATCAGCTTCAAACGGCGGCAAAAGGACTTCACTCTTTTCAGAAGTTAGGTGGCATTAATAAAGCAGTTGAGCTTTTGTTTGAGGCCATTAGCACTCAAAAACGCATTATTATTGTGGGTGATTTTGATGCCGATGGGGCAACCAGTTCCGCTCTGTCTGTTCTCGCTTTAAGAATGTTAGGCAGTAATAACGTTGACTATTTGGTTCCAAACCGTTTTGAAGATGGTTATGGATTAAGTCCTGAAGTGGTCGATCAAGCCATTGAGCTTGGTGCGCAAATGATCATGACGGTAGATAACGGTGTCTCTTCAATTGACGGGGTGCGTTATGCCAAAGAGCAGGGGTTAACGGTTCTGGTCACGGATCACCATTTACCTGGACATGAACTACCTGCGGTTGATGCAATGGTGAACCCAAATCTTGAGAGCTGTGAGTTTCCATCAAAAGCACTTGCAGGGGTAGGTGTCGCGTTTTATTTGATGATGGCTCTGTGTGTCCACATGCGAAAACTAGGTTGGTTTACACAGCAAGGCATGCCAGAACCAAAACTAATGGAGTTGATTGACTTGGTGGCGCTAGGGACTGTCGCCGATGTGGTTCCATTGGATGAGAATAATCGAATTTTAGTTCATCAAGGCTTGCAACGCATTCGTGCAGGTAAAGCTCGCCCTGGTATTCAAGCATTAATTGAAATCGCTAAGCGTGACGCAAAAAGATTAGTTGCCTCTGATTTCGGCTTCGCATTAGGGCCTAGAATTAACGCCGCAGGCCGATTAGATGACATGTCTTTTGGGGTTGAGCTCTTAATGAGTAATAACATCCATGCCGCTCGTCGAATGGCCAGTGAGTTAGATGGTCTTAACCAGACGCGCAAAGAGATCGAAGAGGGCATGAAGCAAGAAGCAATGGCTTTTTGTGAGCGACTTCAGTTTGGTGAAGGGGTTGAACTACCTTATGGTCTTGCTCTATTTCAACGTGATTGGCATCAAGGCGTTATAGGTATTTTAGCGTCACGAGTGAAAGACAAATTTCATCGCCCTGTTATCGCTTTTGCTGACGGCGGAGAAGGGATGATTAAAGGTTCATGCCGTTCGATTCAAGGTCTTCATATGCGCGACGCACTTGATCGAATCGATACGCAAAATCCCGGCTTGATTTTAAAGTTTGGTGGTCATGCGATGGCGGCTGGCTTAACCATTATGGAAAAAGATTTTGAGCGATTTAGCCAACTGTTTGATGACTCAGTTCGTCAAGAGTTAGGTGAGTCTACCTTAAAAGGGGTGATCTTATCCGATGGAGAATTAAAGCCAGAAGAGTTTTCCATGCACACCGCTCAAACCATTCGTTCTGGCGGCCCTTGGGGGCAAGCGTTCCCTGATCCCATTTTTGATGGTGAGTTTAAAGTGTTGCACCAAAAGCTGGTGGGGGAAAAGCATTTGAAATTGATGTTAGAGCCGTTATACAAAGGGCTGCCAACTAACGTCATGATTGACGGTATCGCTTTTAATGTCGATTTACGCCGTTGGCCTGATGCATCCGCAAAAACGGTTCGACTTGCATATAAACTTGATATTAACGAGTTCCGCGGTAATCAATCTCTTCAATTGTTAGTGGATCACCTCGAAGCGAAATAGGAATAGAGTAAAAAGTGGATTTATGCATAATTTTTCACTTTTTATTTCAAGCCCTTTAGCACAAAAAATTCTGTATCTTCGTCACATTTTTGAGTAGAATTCCTCGGTTAATTTCTACTCATAAATGATGAGAAAACATGTTTGAAATCAATCCAATTAAAAACCGTCTACAGGATGTGTCTGAACGCACAAATATCCTGAGGGGGTACCTTTGACTATGACGCTAGAAAAGAGCGTCTAGAAGAGGTAAATGCAGAGCTAGAACAACCGGATGTATGGAACGAACCTGAGCGCGCACAAGCGTTAGGTAAAGAACGTGCAGCACTTGAAGCGGTTGTTGAAACTATCGATCAATTAGATTTAGGCGTTGAAGACGTTGAAGGTCTACTTGAACTTGCTGTTGAAGAAGAAGATCAAGAAACGTTTGATGAAATTGAGCCAGAGCTTGCTGAACTAGAAGCGAAACTGGAAAAACTCGAATTTCGCCGTATGTTCTCTGGAGATCATGACGCTTCTGATTGCTATATCGACTTACAATCTGGCTCTGGTGGTACAGAAGCGCAAGATTGGACTTCAATATTGCTGCGCATGTATTTGCGTTGGGCAGAGTCGAAAGGGTTCAAAGTTGAAGTGATCGAAGTTTCTGACGGTGAAGTCGCAGGGCTAAAAGGTGCAACAGTACGTATCTCTGGTGAGTACGCTTACGGTTGGTTACGTACTGAAACGGGTGTACACCGTTTGGTTCGTAAGTCACCATTTGATTCAAGTGGCCGTCGCCATACTTCATTTGCATCTGCGTTTATTTATCCTGAGATTGATGACAACATCGCTATTGATATTAATCCATCTGACTTACGTATCGATGTATATCGTGCGTCAGGCGCTGGTGGTCAGCACGTCAATACGACGGAATCTGCGGTACGTATTACCCACCTTCCGACTAACCTGGTTGTTCAGTGCCAAAACGATCGTTCTCAGCATAAGAACAAAGATCAAGCAATGAAACAGCTTCGTGCAAAACTATTTGAATACGAGCTACAAAAACAGAATGCGGAAAAACAAGCCAACGAAGATGCAAAATCTGACATTGGTTGGGGCAGCCAAATTCGTTCTTATGTACTCGACGATTCACGCATTAAAGATTTACGTACCGGCGTAGAAAACCGCAATACTCAAGCGGTTCTCGACGGAGATTTAGACAAATTTATCGAAGCCAGCCTGAAATCAGGCCTGTAAGCGAACCGACTGAAAGCAAAAGGTTAAGCAATGACTGAGCAACTACAAGACGAAAACAAATTGATTGCAGAGCGCCGTGGCAAACTGGATCATATCCGCCAAAACTGTAAAGCGAATGGCCACCCAAATGATTTCCGCCGCGAGAACCTTGCAGGTGATCTTCAAGCTGAATTCGGTGAAAAGACAAAAGAAGAGCTAGAAGAGCTGAACCACATTGTGGCAATTGCTGGTCGTGTAATGGCTAAGCGTGGTCCATTCCTAGCGATTCAAGAAACATCTGGCCGTATCCAAGCATACGCAGCAAAAGATGTTCAAAAAGTACTGAAAGAGAAGTACCAAGGCCTAGATATCGGTGACATCATCGGTGTTAAAGGTGCGCTTCACAAATCAGGTAAAGGCGATCTTTACGTAAACATGGAAGAGTTTGAATTGCTAACGAAAGCACTTCGTCCTCTGCCAGAGAAGTTCCACGGTCTTACTGACCAAGAGATGCGCTACCGTCAGCGTTACGTTGATCTGATCGTGAACGAAGATTCTCGTAACACATTCATCGTGCGTTCTAAGCTTGTGTCTTCAATCCGTAACTTCATGAGCTCAAAAGGCTACCTAGAAGTTGAAACGCCAATGATGCACGTGATCCCAGGCGGTGCAACAGCACGTCCATTCATCACCCATCACAACGCACTAGACATCGACATGTACCTACGTGTTGCACCTGAGCTTTACCTTAAGCGTCTAGTGGTTGGTGGTTTTGACCGTGTATTCGAGATCAACCGTAACTTCCGTAACGAAGGTCTTTCTCCACGTCACAACCCAGAATTCACAATGATGGAATTCTACCAAGCGTACTCTGACTACAAAGATCTAATGGATCTAACTGAAGAGATGCTAAGCACAGCAGCGATGGACGTTCTTGGTTCGACTTCTATGCCTTACGGCGACGAAACGGTTGAGTTCGGTGGCACTTACGCTCGCATGAGCATGTTCGATGCAATCAAACACTACACACCTGAAAATGCAAACATTCAAGCTCTGACTGAAGATGATCTTCAGAACAGAGAATTGATGGTTAAAATTGCAGAAGAGGTGGGTCTGTACGTTGAGAAATTCTGGACATGTGGTCAGCTTCTTGAAGAGATCTTTGGTGAAACGGCTGAGCCTCAGCTAATTCAACCAACGTTCATCACTGGCTACCCAGCGGATATTTCTCCATTGGCTCGTCGTAGCGATAGCAACCCATTCTTCACAGACCGCTTTGAATTCTTCATCGGTGGCCGTGAAGTTGCGAATGGTTTCTCTGAGCTTAACGATGCACAAGACCAAGACGAGCGTTTTAAAGCGCAAGTTAACGCTAAAGATGCAGGTGATGACGAAGCGATGTACTACGATGCAGACTACATTACTGCACTAGAGCACGGTCTACCGCCAACTGCTGGTCAAGGAATCGGTATCGACCGCCTGGCAATGCTATTTACAAACACGCACACAATCCGTGACGTGATTTTGTTCCCGGCAATGCGTCCACAAGCGTAATACTCGCTTATGGGATGTGACAGCCCATCTAATTAAAAAAAGCCACCTTCGGGTGGTTTTTTTTATACCTATTTACAAATGTTTAGTACATTTCAACCGCTCCAATTTACAGCAATAACTCACATTATGTGAACTTGGCTGTAAACATGCAGGTGAGTACATTCTGTTATGCATTCTTCTGTGAATCCAGCCTAATGATTAGGTAGAGAATCCACTATTTCCAAACTAGTCTTAGTATTGAGACGTCAAATCTAAGAAGATAGTCTCAATATATATACATCATATAGATGGCATATTTATTATAAATAATATTATAAATAATAAGGAAGAAACTAATGGGAACTCAATTCCGAATGGATTCTGTCCCTGGTTCTCTCGTCGTAGTCGGTGGGACATACGAACCTTGGTTAACCGTATTAGAACAGGTTGGTTGGCGTTGCACTCAGTGCGCAGATTTACGTAAAGCAGATGCTTTGTTTAGTGAGACTGGCCCATGTATTGGCATTGTCGATCTTAGTCACGATGAATTTAGTTTAAATGGGATGGCTAATTTAGTTAGCACTCATAAACAGGTTCGATGGATTGCATTTATCCGAGAGTCACAACTTAGCTCAGATACTATTTGCCAGTTTATCGTTAACTTTTGTATCGACTTTTTTACGGCCCCAATTCCTGATGCTCAATTGCTGAATACCATTGGTCACCAGTTGGGAATGTTAAAGTTAGAGAAAAAAGTGTGGCCAAACTATGGCTCAAAAAATGACATGGGACTGATAGGAGAATCGATCCCAATGAAGCGCCTACGCGATCAAGTGAAGCGTATCGGCCCGACCGACGTCAGTATTTTGATCTATGGCGAAAACGGCACAGGAAAAGAAACGGTAGCGAGAGCGATTCACAACACCTCATCCCGAGCAAAGAAACCATTTCTTACCATTAACTGCCGAGCACTTTCTGAAGGGCGAATGGAGAGTGAACTGTTTGGTATTGATCAAAACGATAGTGATAAGCTCTCTTTATTAGAGCAAGCGGATGGCGGCACCGTTCTTTTGAATGACATTCTTCATATGCCAAAATGCCAACAACTAAATTTGCTCCGTTTTCTTAAAGAGGGAACGATTGAGACTAAAGATGGCTTAAAAGAAGTCGATGTGCGAATTTTATCGGCCAACTCTTCAGATGTAGAAAAAGCACTGATGGAAGGGGATTTTAGTGAAGAGCTGTATCATTACATTAATGTGTTGAGGATTAATGTCCCAAGCCTTAAAGAACGAACCGGTGATATTACTATTTTGGCTAAACATTTTTTACAGGAGTACTCGAAAGAGTTTAATGCTCAAGTTAGAAGTTTTTCTGAAGAAGCGCTTAAAGAGCTGACTCGATACCATTGGTCGGGAAATGTTCGTGAGCTAATGAACCAGATCAAGCGTGTGGTGTTGATGTCGGATACCGTTATGCTTGACGAAACTCAACTTGAACTCTCAAAGCGAAATGATAGTAAGCGGAGTTTGAAAAGTATTCGTGAGCGTTCAGAACGCGATGCGCTGCGTCTTGTTTTAGAGTCTCATTCTGGGCATGTTTCCCATGCGGCCAAAGAGCTAGGGGTGTCACGAGCGACGATGTATCGCCTATTGAACAAGCATAATTTAATCACAGAAAGTGAAGGCATCGTCTAAATAACTGAATATTTTAGCTTAAGTTTCAATTTATAAAGCCGCCCAGCAAGAGGCGGCTTTTTTATATCTGGTCATTTTTAGTGTGATTTTATTATTCTTTAGGTGAATATGTTATTCCAAATGCTTAGCTTGATGATTATCTAGTTGATTGAATTGTTTTACATTATTTAATCGCAATAGGGTTGAAGAATACTCAAGATTGCTTACAATTTAACCGTGACTTGAATAGTCACGCACACTTTTGGATTAATTAGTTACTTGGAGGCGCATCATGAAATATTTCGATTTTGTTCAGTTATTCTGTGCGTCTTTTGATCATAACCCCACTACTTTGAATATGGCTCACGCCAGCACTTCAGGTAAGTGTGACGATCAAACCATAATCATTGATAACTAATTAATCCGTATCCTTAAAGGCTGCGGAAAAATGGCAGCTTAAATAGGATACAAACTTATCTACCCTTCCTATACAGCCAATTTTTACGCCATTTTTCCCAGTGTATTCAATCTACTGGAGAATTATTATGCGTCATTCACTATATCTACAACTTGCAACTGTACTTGTTCGTGCTGATCTTCGTCGTGAAGAGAGAGTTTGGAGAGCGAAAGTTCGTCGTTCCGTTCACGCTATTCCTTGGGACAATGCGTTTTTATTGCGTGATGTTGGTTTGGATATTGATGGTCGTCCACTGGGGTTATCTGAACCTGAAGCCGTGACTGCTGAGCGTCGAGTTCGTCACCTACGACGAGTCTTAAGTTCTAGAATTACAACGTAATCGATAGGGGCTAAGCAATGAGTTTCGTTTAGCCCCGAAACCTTCCTACGGACAAGGGTTGGAGTAAGTGGTTCCAACCTCTTGTAGCTCTTGAAGCAACTCCGTACTTAACGTTATATCTAAACTGTCTATATTACTTTTTAGCTGCTCTAAATTCGTCGCACCAATGATATTCGAAGCGACAAAAGGGCGTTGATTGACAAAGGCCAATGCCATTTGCGCCGGATCTAATCCATGCTTATTGGCGATATCAACATAGGCTTGAGTCGCCTTTATTCCCTGTGGGGTAAAGTAGCGAACAAAGCGTTCAAATAGGCTACAACGAGCATCAACTGGACGAGCGCCGTTCAGATATTTTCCACTTAAACAGCCGAATGCCAGTGGAGAGTAGGCAAGTAGCTTGACCTCTTCGTGATGACTGATTTCAGAAAGGCCAACTTCAAAGCTTCGATTTAAAAGGTTGTACGGATTCTGAATTGAGACAATTCTTGGTAGATTATGCTTTTCTGCCAATTTAAGTAAAGACATGACACCCCATGGTGTTTCATTGGAAACGCCGATGTACCGAACCTTGCCGGCTTGTACAAGGTCGTTGAGTGCTTCGAGTGTTTCGATCAGCGTGACTTCTTCTTGCTGGTCAGAATATTGGTAATTTAGCTGACCGAAGCAGTTGGTTTCTCTTTGAGGCCAATGTAATTGGTAGAGGTCAACATAATCGGTTTGAAGTCGTTTCAAACTGTCATCAATTGCCGTGTGAATATGACGACGGTTTAAGCTCATATTGTCGCGAATGTAGGGCACATTACGCGGTCCTGCTACTTTCGTTGCTAATACGATTTTTTCTCGTTTACCACTGCTTTTCAACCAGTTGCCAATGTAAGTTTCAGTAAAGCCTTGAGTCTCTTTCTTTGGAGGAACAGGGTACATTTCCGCAGTATCAATAAAATTAACACCACGCTCTAATGCATAATCAATTTGGTTGAATGCTTGCTGTTGAGAATTTTGCTCACCAAATGTCATTGTGCCCAAGCAAATTTTACTAATTTCTAAACTAGAGTGGGGCAGTTGAGTATATTGCATATGACGTCCTTGCCAGTTGGTTTGTCGAACATTGGTGCTGAAATGGAGCGAGTGCAGACACTAAAATATTCGTTTTAATGAGAATGATGAAATCTCAATATACTGCATTGGAATTGAATATTGGTGATTGAACTGAGAACTTTAGCATTCTTGTGAGCTTCAACTAGACTTTAATATCTAAGTGGAGGTGAGCTATGCAGGAACATCAATTGGATTTATGGATACATGGACGTCATAAAGATACATATAAGCCACCAAAGGTTTATGTCATTGGTTGTGCGGACATTTCACAGTACTTATTGGCAGTAGAGTACAAACACAAACTTGAGCCAATCAAGAAAGATAATGAGCTAATGCACTTTAAATCTCTTGAATTAGTAAAAGAGGAGTTGACTCGTTTGGGGGTAGAAAAAGCCTACTTACGCTTACATAATGCTTATGATGAATGTGGCTGCGATGATGGCGCACTCTACTGCGATATAGAACTGTCTTTAAATACGCACTAATGGATCTAATTAATAAAGTATTGTTCCAGTATTTGGGAAGTAAACTCTTTACGAAGATAAAATCCTCTCGGTAATGTCTTTATCAATTTACCACTGGCTCCATAAGCTTCGGTGAGCGCTTTGCTGTTTGCAGCTTTGGGCCTCAGTTGCAATACTTCGCCATGCCTAGCGGTGATTTGCTCTACATTTCCTAATACAATCAGCTCCATTAACTCTTCCCAGTCTGTTTTTAGTTGGCGCTCTTCTTCTTGAGAAGGTGACCAGATCAAAGGTGAGCCGACATGCCTTTGGTTTAGTGGGATTTCTCGTTCACCTTCCACCGGGATCCAAAGCACGCGAGAAAGCTTATTTCGAACATGACTGTTTTCCCAACGAAGCCCATGAACACCAATAAGGGGCGCGACGCAAACAAAGGTCGTTTCTAAAGGTTTTCCGGAGTAGCTTATTGGGATGCTTTTTAGTTCAATTCCAAGATCAACGAAATCTTGCTGGGGTTTACTGCCCGCTAACGCTCCTAAATGCCACTCTAGCAACTGCCCAACCCAACCTTTGTCACGCTTCAGATCGGGTGGAACGGTCATCTCTGCTTCATCAGCAAGTTCTTGAAAGCTAATCCCAGCAATGGCTTGCGCTCGTTGAAGAAGCTCAGATTCAGATTGTGGTTCAGGTTTCATATTATCGGTATCAAGTAAAAAAATAATTATATCAAATTCATTACCTGAGAGAGAAGCAATCTGAGCGCGGTATAAATGATCATGCTGGGTAAAATACGATCAATTCATAGGTTATCCACAGGACGATATTAAAAAGTTATTTTGGGCTTTTTTCTGGATCAATAAACAGGGGTTGTAAGGCATAATTTTACTTGATAAAAAACACCGTAACTGGTTTGTCGCTTTTACTGTGTGGATAAAGTTCAACTTGGTTGATCTTTAATCAATTTTAAAAATGAAAAGATCAATGCATTATCTTTTGAATGTTACCTTACTTGTAAGACTACAAGTTATTGTTAATTAATGACTAAATTTAAATTTACTTAAAACCTATTATTTTACAATGCTCAAACAGTAAACGTGTTTTTCAGTTTGAATCTAATTCTGCACATACTTATTCACAGAAAAGGTGAATAAATGTGGGCTATGTCTCACTCCTGTGTTGATAACTTAAATTTGTTTAAAAGTTATCCAATTTTCAATGGATCGCAATAAATATCGGTTTAATCACATCAGTAAGTTTGCTCCTATTGGGGATATGTGGAAAAATCAGAGTAATTAGAAATTTAACTAGAGGTTGGCCAGTGATAGATGGCGATGGTTACCGCTTAAATGTCGGGATTGTAATATGTAACAACCATGGTCAGGTCTTCTGGGCTAAACGATACGGACAACACTCGTGGCAATTCCCTCAAGGTGGAATTGACGATGGAGAAACTCCGGAACAAGCAATGTACCGTGAGTTATACGAAGAGGTTGGTCTTACTCAAAAGGATGTAAAAATTGTAGCAACAAGCCGTCATTGGTTACGTTATAAACTGCCAAAACGTCTTGTCCGCTGGGATTCTAAACCTGTCTGTATTGGACAAAAACAGAAATGGTTTCTTCTACGATTAGATTGTGATGAATCACATATTGATATGAATCGTGGAAGCACCCCTGAATTTGATGGTTGGCGCTGGGTCAGTTATTGGTACCCAGTTAGGCAAGTTGTCTCTTTTAAGCGTGATGTTTACCGTCGTGCGATGAAAGAGTTTGTGTCTTTAGCTATGCCTTTTAAAGAGCGAAAGATTAAGGCAAAGCGAAAACAGCGTAGAGGATAAACATGCTCACTCAGCTAAGGGACATAGTTGAACACGTATCGAGAGTCGAAGATGTCTATGTGGCATTGGAGCTTTTGGTAAAGGAGACATGCAGTGCTATGCAGTCTGAGTGTTGTACCGTTTATCTTGCAAATGATGAAATGCAGCGTCTTGAGTTGATGGCAACTCAAGGGCTGACTTTTAAAGGCAATAAAATTCATATCGGTTACGATGAAGGTTTGGTTGGCTTAGTTAAGCGTTGTGCTGAACCTCTTAACCTTACTGATGTTGCTTCCCATCCTAATTTCAAATTTTTCCCTGAGCTTGGGGAAGATATTTATCACTCCTTTCTTGGTACACCCATCATATACCGTAAGCAAGTACTTGGGGTTTTGGTTGTACAACAAAAACAGCCGCGTCTTTTTAGTGAGATGGAAGAGTCTTTTTTAGTCACTCTTTCTGCTCAAGTTGCGGTGATCATTGCACATGCTCAAACTCAAGGTCACTGGTTACTGAGTCATAAACAGCAAGCGACCCAAGGTATTGGCGCGTCATCAGGTGTCGCGATTGGCCGTTTTTGGTGGGATAACACTCAGCCTGAGCTGGCCGACGTTTACCCTGCCTCGACACTGGATATTGCACGCGAACAAGAGTGGTTGCTACTCGCGATTGAGAGTGCATTAACGGATTTTCGTCGCCTGCGTAAAAAGTTAGACAGTGAAATAAACAAAGATGCGCTAGCCATTTTTGATCTTTTCACGCACTTACTGAACGATCCTATGCTGCGGACAGATCTTAAAGCTCAAATCCAGAAAGGTGACAGAGCGGATTGGGCATTGAGGCAGGTTGTGGAGACTTATTCTAACCGCTTTGCTCGTATGTCTGATGTCTATCTTCGGGAGCGTGCACAAGATGTTCGCGAACTAGGGCAGCGACTACTCTATTTCCTCCACAGTCGAGAGCAAGAACAGCAGAAGCTTGATGAGCCAGTCATATTGGTTGTCCGAGAGTTAACGGCATCCATTTTAGCGTCCATCCCCAAAGATAAATTACTCGCGGTTGTTTCTATTGAAGGGGCGGCGAATTCTCATGCGGCCATATTATCTAGAGCGCTTGGGATCCCTGCCGTTATGGGGGTTAATCTTAATCCTAAAGCGATTAATCATAAGCAGGGGATTGTTGATGGCTATAGTGGCGAGATTTTCATTGAGCCGAATAGGCAGCTATTAGCAGAATACCAAGAGTTAGTTCACGAAGAGAGTGAGCTTTCAACCATGGTTGAGGCGGAGCTTTTTCACGATGCTCACACCTCAGATGGTGAATCGGTAGAGATACTTCTCAATGCGGGTTTAAGTGCTGATAGTAACATCGCGATCAATAAAGGGGTCGATGGTGTTGGGCTTTATCGAACGGAAATTTCATTTTTACTTCAGCACCGATTCCCCTCAGAAGAAGAACAAATTCAGCAGTATCGCTCGGTTTTAAATGCCTACCCTGACAAGCGAGTTGTGATGCGTACACTGGATGTTGGCGGTGATAAAGCCCTTCCTTATTTACCGATCGAAGAGGACAACCCATTCTTAGGCTGGCGTGGAATTCGTTTTACCTTAGATCACCCCGATATTTTTGTTATTCAACTGCGAGCGATGTTACGCGCGAGCACTCAGCATCATAACCTGAGCATTTTATTGCCGATGATTTCGAGTACTCAAGAGCTGGATGATGCATTACAGTTGATTGAACAAGCATTTAATGAGGTCAACCTGCAAGATGCTTCTATCCGAAAACCCCTGATTGGGATCATGATTGAAGTCCCTTCAATGCTTTATTTGTTGCCTTTGATTGCTGATAAAGTGGATTTTGTGTCGGTGGGTACCAATGACTTAACACAATATTTATTGGCGGTTGATCGAAACAATTCACGGGTTTCTGATGTCTATGAATCCATGCATCCTGCTGTCATCATGGCACTTAAGCATATTTATGATACATGTGAGCGTCATTCGTTGCCTGTATGTATTTGTGGTGAGTTAGCGGGTGATCCTATGGGCTCATTGCTACTGCTTGGGCTTGGTTATCGAACCTTGAGTATGAATACCTCTAATGTGGCTCGAATTAAATATTTGTTGCGTCATTCTGATGCTCAAGAACTTAAGGTACTTGCTGACACAGCCTTGATGCAGCCGTATGGTGAATCGATTTATACTATGATGCTGGAATATTTTGAACGTAAAGGTTTTGCTGGCTTCATCCGAGCGGGTAAAAAATAGGAACCACTTTGAATTACGAATTATTAAGCTTGCTGCTTGCGCTAGGTGCAGTGGTAGGTGTGATGGCTGGCTTGCTTGGTATTGGGGGAGGCCTAATCGTCGTTCCCGCGCTGCTCTTTCTCTTACCTATGGCGAATATTCAGCCTGATATCATTATGCAAATTGCATTAGCAACGTCGTTGGCCAGTATCATTGTTACATCTGGATCTTCAGCGTTAAACCACCTTAGGCTCGGCAATGTCGATATGTTTGTTGTTAAATGGTTGATGCCTGGCGTGATTGTCGGTGGGTTTGTCGGTTCGAATATTGCCGAATTGATCCCCGCCCAATATTTGCCAAAAGTCTTTGGGGTGATTGTGCTTCTGTTATCAATCCAAATGTTATTGTCGATTAAAACGACGATTCAACGAGCCATGCCGAGTTCAATCACCACTATGTGCTGTGGAGCAGGCATTGGTGTCGTGTCATCGTTGGCGGGAATTGGTGGTGGCTCGCTGTCTGTTCCGTTTCTAAATCGTCATGGCGTTGAGATGCGTAAAGCGGTAGGCTCCTCATCTGTGTGTGGTTGTGTGATTGCCATTTCTGGCATGCTTGGTTTTATCTTGCATGGTTCAGCAGTTGAAAGTTTACCCGCGTATAGCGTGGGTTATGTGTATCTTCCCGCATTAATCGCGATCACTTCTACCTCTATGTTAACCACTAGAGTCGGTGCAAATTTAGCCACTCGACTGCCAACTCCTGTGTTGAAAAAGATTTTTGCTGTATTTTTAATTTTTATCGCTGGCACAATGCTGCTGTAGACTCACTTTAAAAAGAGAACTTTCTTATGTCTCAGGGATTTATCGAATTCCCCAATATTGATCCTGTTTTACTTGAATTAGGACCAATCTCTATACGCTGGTATGGGCTTATGTATTTGGTCGGCTTCATGTTCGCTATGTGGCTTGCTAACCGCCGAGCGGATAAACAGGGAAGTGGTTGGACGCGCGAAGAAGTCTCTGACCTACTTTTTGCTGGCTTTCTTGGTGTCGTGATTGGCGGTCGAGTAGGCTATGTACTGTTCTATAACTTTGATCTATTTTTGCAAGACCCTCTCTACCTATTTAAAGTATGGACGGGTGGCATGTCATTCCATGGCGGCCTGCTTGGTGTCATTACCGCGATGTTTTGGTATGCGCGTAGAAACCAGCGTACCTTCTTTGCGGTTGCAGATTTTGTCGCTCCATTAGTTCCGTTTGGTTTAGGGATGGGCCGTTTGGGTAATTTCATGAACAGTGAATTATGGGGGCGTGTGACTGATGTGCCATGGGCGATTATTTTCCCAAATGGCGGCCCTCTGCCTCGTCATCCTTCTCAACTGTATGAGTTTGCGCTAGAAGGGGTTGTTCTCTTCTTTATTCTTAATTGGTTTATTCGTAAACCGCGTCCTGCTGGATCGGTGGCTGGTTTATTCTTGATGGGTTACGGCACCTTCCGTTTCCTTGTAGAATACGTTCGCCAACCTGATGCTCATTTAGGATTGTTTGGTGGCTTTATCTCAATGGGACAGATTCTTTCTCTTCCAATGGTATTGCTAGGGGCTCTGCTTATTGCTTGGGCCTATAAAATGAATAACAAAGTAACACGCTAACAGTTAGCAAAGGATAGACAGTGAAACAGTATTTAGATTTATGTCAGCGCATTGTTGACCAAGGTACTTGGATTGAAAATGAGCGAACGGGTAAACGCTGTTTAACCGTGATTAATGCTGATTTGACCTATGATGTTGGACAGAATCAATTCCCACTTGTTACCACGCGTAAGAGCTTCTGGAAAGCCGCAGTCGCTGAGTTACTTGGTTACATTCGAGGTTACGATAACGCTGAAGATTTTCGTAAGCTGGGCACGAAAACGTGGGATGCAAACTCGAACTTAAATGAAGTATGGCTCAAGAGTCCTTTCCGTAAAGGGGAAGATGACATGGGGCGCGTGTATGGCGTTCAAGGTCGTGCTTGGGCGAAACCTGATGGTGGCACGGTTGATCAGTTACGTAAGATTGTTGATGACCTAACCAAAGGGGTGGATGATCGCGGTGAGATCTTGAACTTCTACAACCCTGGTGAATTTCATATGGGTTGCTTGCGTCCGTGTATGTACAGTCATCACTTTTCACTACTGGGTGATACTCTGTACTTAAATAGTACTCAACGCTCGTGTGATGTCCCTCTAGGGCTTAATTTTAATATGGTTCAAGTTTATGCATTTCTTGCCATCATGGCGCAGATAACCGGTAAGAAAGCGGGTGTGGCATATCATAAGATTGTAAATGCACATATTTATGAAGATCAACTTGCACCAATGCGTGATATTCAGCTGAAGCGTGAACCTTTATCGGTTCCTCGATTTAAAATTAACCCGAAGATCCAATCGTTAGAAGATCTAGAAACATGGGTGACTTTAGATGACTTTGAGGTTGAAGGTTATGAGTCTCATGAAGGTATCAAGTACCCATTCTCGGTGTGATGTCACTGTAAACTCATATTGCCGTAAACGAATCTAATACTAAAAAGCCCCAATACCTTTCGGTGTTGGGGCTTTTTTATTATTCATAGAGAATTAAGCTCATAGTTAACTAAGCTCATCGCTTACTAGGCTGAGAAATTAAACCGTTAATGCGAGGATTGTACCTGGCATGATGATAAACACGCTGACTAAGTAAGCGGCCACAATGCCTCTATTCTTAACCGCCATGTCTGAAATAAAGTCAGCACACTTAACAGGCAGTTCACGAAGGAACGGAATACCGAAGATAAATACCGTCGCCAGAATGTTAAAGGCTAAGTGAACCAAAGCAATTTGTAGTGCGAACACGGCAAACTCACCAGATACAGCCGTTGCAGCTAATAGGGCTGTAATACACGTACCAATGTTTGCTCCAAGGGTAAATGGGTACACATCGCGAACTTTAAGCACGCCAGTACCAACCAGTGGCACCATTAAGCTTGTCGTTGTTGAAGACGATTGTACGAGTACCGTAACGATAGATCCTGATACTATTCCGTGAATCGGTCCACGACCAATCGCGTTCTTTAGAATCTCACGAGCACGACCAACCATTAGGCTCTTCATCAACTTACCCATGACGGTGATAGCAACGAAGATGGTCGCAATACCGAGAACAATAAGCGCAATACCACCAGCGACATCCCCAAAGGTTGATAGAGGCTCTTTAAGCGCGCTGACAACAGGTTTAGTGATTGGCTTTATAAAGTTTAAGCCTTTAATGCTCATATCACCGGTTGCTAGCATTGGCGAAACTAACCAGTGTGAAATCTTTTCTAGAATGCCAAACGCCATCTCTAACGGTAAGAAAATAGCGACTGCGAGTAAATTAAAGAAGTCATGGATAGTGGCACTAGCAAAAGCTCGTTTGAACTCTTGATTACATCGAACGTGGCCTAGGCTCACTAATGTATTGGTGACTGTTGTACCAATGTTTGCACCCATGATCATAGGAATGGCGGTTTCAACAGGCAAGCCACCAGCCACAAGGCCAACAATAATCGATGTGACGGTACTTGAAGATTGAATTAAAGCTGTCGCAACTAAGCCAATCATTAAACCGGCTACAGGGTGTGAAGCAAATTCAAATAGAACTTTTGCCTGTTCACCTGTTGCTAATTTGAAGCCGCTTCCAACCATAGAAACAGCAAGTAAAAGTAGGTATAGCATGAACGCCAAGTTAGCCCAGCGTAGCCAACGAGTCGTGCTTGAAATCGGCGCTGCAGCAGCAGTTGCTTGGTTAATCATAGTTATCTCCGTTTGACCATTTAAAGTAGGTTTGGTCGATTGTTGAATCTGTCCGCGATGTTAGAGGTTAAATATTTCAGTAATATGACACTTATGTGGCGAAGAAAGTTTTTTGTATGAATTCTCAGGAAATATTCATTTTGCCTGTGATTCGTGGTTTTAAGGTGCTGATATTAAAGGTTTTTAAAGCGTAAATTGTTTGAGGTGTCTAGATGTCTATCGAGTAATTAATTTCAATTTAATGGCATTCCTATTACTTTTTTATTTTAAATATGAACATCATTGTTCGGGAAAAGTATGGAATTAGTTTGAACTGGTCGTAATTTCCGATAGTTTGTTGTGTGATGTAACATTTGCTATAAAGGCATACTCAAATGACTAGCACGATGGCTAACAATGTCTCATTTAAACTATAACCACCTATATTATTTCTGGATGGTGTGTAAACAAGGCTCAGTAACGAAAGCGGCGGATGCGCTGTTTTTGACGCCACAAACAGTGACCGGTCAAATTAAAGCTCTCGAAGAGCGTATGGATGGGAAACTGACTAAGCGTAATGGTCGTAGTATCGAACCGACAGAGCTTGGGCAACTGGTTTTTAAATACGCTGATCGTATGTTCGGCTTGAGCTATGAAATGCTTGATATTGTTAACTACAGTCAGCACTCCAACATATTATTTGAGGTAGGGGTGGCGGATGCGCTCTCCAAGCGAGTGGTAAGTAAAATCTTAATGACTACGGTTCCTGATGATGACAGCATTCACCTACGTTGCTTTGAGTCGACTCATGAAATGTTACTAGAACGTTTATCTCAGCATAAACTGGATATGATTTTATCTGACTGTCCGGTGGATTCAGGCAAGATCCCGGGTTTATTTAGTAAGAAGCTTGGTGAAACTAATATGAGCTTCTTCTGTACGGGTAATGTGGAAAATGTGAGTTTTCCAGCTGTTTTGGAAGAACGAAAATTGCTCATCCCTGGGAGCCGAACATCAATGGGGCGGAAAGTTCTACAGTGGTTTGATCGCCAAGGGCTTCAGCCTAATATTTTAGGTGAATTTGATGATGTTGCTTTAATGAAAGCTTTCTCACGCTACCACCAAGATGTGATTTTCTTAGCACCAAGCTTGTATATGAACGAGATAGAAGATGAGCGTACATTGCAGTTATTAGGGCATATGGATGAGCTAAAAGAAGAATATTATGTCATTTTTGCTGAAAGGATGATCCAACATCCAGCCGTAAAAAATGTATGTGACGCCGATTTTAGTCAATTGTTTAAATGATCGCTTTTATTATCGCCAGTAAATGGATTATCATCGAATTATTATAAAAACATATAAAGTTACACTTATTTTATTTTACAGGGGTAGTACATGAACCTTGAAGAGATGGAAAAAAACTCTGCGAACGCGGTTGTTTTGCTGAAGGCCATGGCGAATGAAAGACGCTTGCAAATCTTATGTTTATTGCACAATCAAGAACTCTCTGTCGGTGAGTTGTGCTGTAATTTAGAATTGAGTCAATCTGCATTATCACAACACCTAGCGTGGTTGCGTAGAGATGGCTTGGTTGATACTCGTAAAGAAGCGCAGACGGTTTACTACAGCTTAAGTAGTAAAGAAGTGAAGGCGATGATTGAATTGCTTCATGGACTTTACTGTCAGGACTAATTTTAGATAGTCGCCATAGAGCGTGATCAATGAGAGAAGGTTGGTATGAAAATATCAGCCTTTTTTATCGTTTAAATATTTAATGATGCAGTCTGAAGGTGAGGTTTTGTTTACGGCTATAAAATTTAGATATAAAAAAACCGGCAAAAGCCGGTTTTTTTCGTTCACTAGAATCAAATTTCTATTAAAGAGCTTTGATTGCAGCAGTGAAACGAGACTTATGACGTGCAGCTTTATTCTTATGAATAAGGCCTTTAGTCGCCATACGGTCTAGAAGCGGTGTAACTTCTACTAGTGCAGCAGTTGCAGCTTCTTTATCGCCAGCTTCAATAGCTGCGATTGTTTTTTTCATGTAAGTGCGCATCATAGAACGACGGCTAGCATTGTGCTGGCGACGTTTCTCAGCTTGGATAGCGCGCTTCTTAGCAGATTTACAGTTTGCCAAGGGTCTAACTCCCAAAAACTTTAGTTCGGTGACAATTTAAGGGCGAGGACTATCCCTCATAGGCGCTTAAATGTCAAATGATTTGTGCAAAAACCCACCTGAACCAAACAAACTTTGGTATGGAAAGGTTATCGCGGTTAAGATGGCGGGGATTCTAACAGCATTTTTATACCAATGCTAATAAATATGATAGTTGAACGACGATAGTCATCAACATGACGCAAACTCAATGACATAGCATTGATAGCATTCCGAGGTTTTTGTGAGTAAACGACTATTAAAGTCAGGCTTGATTGTAAGTGCGATGACTTTTATTTCTCGTGTTCTAGGCTTAGTTCGCGACGTGGTAGTAGCCAATTTAATGGGAGCAGGGGCAAGTGCCGATGTATTTTTCTTTGCTAATAAAATTCCTAACTTTTTACGTCGCTTATTCGCGGAAGGTGCGTTTTCTCAAGCTTTTGTTCCTGTTCTAACGGAATATCACGCCTCTGGAGATAAAGATAAGACTAGAGAACTTATCGCGAGGGCGTCGGGTACATTAGGTGTCATTGTCACTATCGTAACGTTAATCGGCGTTTTAGGCTCTGGGGTCGTAACGGCTATGTTTGGAGCGGGTTGGTTTATTGACTGGCTAAACGATGGACCGGATGCCGGTAAGTTTGAGTTAGCAAGCTTTATGTTAAAGATAACGTTCCCCTACTTATGGTTTATCACTTTTGTCGCGTTATCTGGAGCGATCTTAAATACACTTGGTAAGTTTGCCGTCTCATCATTTACGCCTGTTTTTCTGAATGTGATGATCATTGGCTGCGCGCTTTTTCTTGCGCCTAACTTAGAACAGCCAGAAATTGGATTAGCAATTGGGGTTTTTTTAGGTGGGTTAGTACAGTTTCTTTTTCAACTGCCATTTCTTATCAAGGCGGGCATGCTGGTTAAACCTCAATGGGGTTGGCATGATCCGGGTGTGGTAAAAATTCGCACATTAATGATCCCAGCGCTATTTGGTGTGTCGGTAAGCCAGATCAATTTGTTGTTTGATACTTTCATTGCCAGTTTTCTCGCAACGGGATCAATCAGTTGGCTTTATTACTCAGACCGTTTACTCGAATTTCCTTTAGGGCTATTCGGTATCGCGATTGCGACCGTCATACTGCCTGCGTTATCGCGTAAACATGTTGATGCTCAAAGTGAAGGCTTCTCCCACACGATGGATTGGGGGGTTCGAATGGTGACTCTTCTTGGGGTACCAGCAATGCTAGGGCTGATGGTATTGGCAAAACCCATGTTGATGGTTCTGTTTATGCGTGGAGAGTTTTCTCCTCATGATGTCCAACAAGCTTCTCTTTCTCTCCTTGCTTACGCATCCGGCCTACTTAATTTCATGCTGATTAAGGTGCTTGCTCCCGGTTATTACTCACGTCAGGATACGAAAACACCCGTTAAATATGGCATTATTGCGATGGTGACCAATATGGTATTTAACGCCATATTTGCATCACTCTATGGATATGTTGGACTTGCCATGGCGACGGCGCTCTCTGCTTTTGTCAATATGGCGCTCTTGTATCGAGGTCTGCATATTCAGGGCGTGTATCGCCTCACAAAGAGAACATTACTGTTTGTCGCGCGGTTAATGGTTGCTGGTGGTGTTATGGTCGCTACGGTGATTTGGCTGCTTGATGATATGTCCCTTTGGTTGACGTGGAACTTTAGCCAGAGAGTGCTCACCCTTGTTTATTTGATCGCAGCGGGAGCGGGTTCTTATCTATTAACCGTGTTACTTCTTGGTTTGCGCTTGAAAGACTTAAAAGTGGGAACTGATTAAGCGCTTTTGGATGCTGACTGAGCAATAGTGGAAACGTAACAATTAGTATATAATCCGTCGGTTTCATACAGTGTTTAATGATAAATATAGGTTTTTAGTTAATTCAAATGGAATTGATCCGAGGCATTCATAATATAAAGTCGCAGCATCATGGCTGTGTACTCACTATCGGTAACTTTGATGGTGTTCATTTGGGACATCAAGAAGTTTTAAGCCAAGTGTCTGAACAAGCAGATGTTTTAGGTTTACCTTCGGTAGTCATGACGTTTGAACCTCAGCCAATGGAATTGTTTGCTAAAGACAAAGCTCCGGCGAGACTAACTCGATTGCGTGATAAATATGTACAGCTCAGCAAGCTGGATATAGATCGTTTACTTTGTGTGAATTTTAATGCGTACTTTGCTAATTTATCGGCAGAAGCCTTTATTCGTGACTTGTTGGTCACTCGTTTGGGTGTTAGATTTCTAGTCGTTGGTGATGATTTTTGTTTTGGTAAAGGCCGAGAAGGCAACTTTTCTATGCTCAAAAAAGCAGGAGAGGAGTTTGGTTTTCAGGTCGTGAGTACTCAAAGTTATTGTTTTAAAAATAATGGCTTACAGAAAAGAGTCAGTAGCACCGCCATTCGAGAAGCATTAGCCGCAGATGACATGAAAGCATCGGCTGAGATGCTTGGCCGAGAATACAGTATTAATGGTCGTGTTTCTCATGGTCGAAAATTAGGCCGAACCATTGGCTTTCCAACCGCGAATATCCCATTAAAACGCTGTGTATCTCCAGTGTCAGGGGTGTATGTTGTTCAAGCATTAGGTCTTGGAGAACAGCCTGTCGGTGGGGTAGCAAATATAGGTCAAAGGCCAACAGTTGATGGCGTTCGTCAGCAACTAGAAGTACATTTATTTAATTTTAGCGCGGATTTATACGGTAAGCAGTTAGAAGTAACGCTTTTGCATAAATTACGCGACGAAAAGAAATTTGAATCATTTGATGCTCTTAAGCAACAAATAGAATTGGATGCTGAAGCCGCAAGGGTGTGGTTGCTTCAGCCTAAACGTTAATCGGACAATTCCACCGATTAGCATAATGTCTAAACTTCGCCCAATATAACGGAATTAAGAATCGATGAGTGATTATAAAGATACCCTGAACCTACCTGAAACAGGGTTCCCAATGCGTGGCAACTTAGCCAATCGCGAACCAGAAATGCTTAAGCGTTGGTATAAAGAAGATCTTTACGGTGAAATCCGTAAAGCAAAGAAAGGTAAAAAATCTTTCGTATTACACGA
The DNA here is from genome assembly GCF_013114135.1 of Vibrio sp. 03-59-1. Taxonomy (NCBI): domain Bacteria; kingdom Pseudomonadati; phylum Pseudomonadota; class Gammaproteobacteria; order Vibrionales; family Vibrionaceae; genus Vibrio; species Vibrio sp. 03-59-1. The sequence goes on along the minus strand of NZ_VTYA01000005.1, from coordinate 35,271 downwards.
TGGCCCTCCATACGCTAACGGTGATATTCATATTGGTCACGCGCTGAACAAGATTCTTAAAGACATTATTATTAAATCGAAAACGCTTTCTGGTTTTGATGCACCGTACATCCCTGGTTGGGACTGTCACGGTCTACCAATCGAATTGATGGTAGAGAAGAAGAAAGGCAAGCCTGGTCAGAAGATCACAGCCTCTGAATTCCGTGAAGAGTGCCGTAAGTACGCTGCTGTTCAAGTTGAAGGTCAGAAAGAGAGCTTTAAACGTTTAGGTATCATGGGCGAGTGGGATAAACCATACCGCACTATGGACTTTGGTACTGAAGCGAACATCATCCGTTCTCTTGGTAAAATCGCTGATCAAGGTCACTTACTGAAAGGTTTCAAACCTGTTCACTGGTGTACAGATTGTGGCAGTGCGTTAGCCGAAGCTGAAGTTGAATATAAAGATAAAGTATCGCCATCAATTGACGTTAAATTCCTTGCGGCAGACGAAGCTGCAACAGTAGGTAAATTCTCTCTGGCTGGCGATCACGCTGGTGAAGGTGAGCTTTCTATTGTTATCTGGACAACAACGCCTTGGACGCTACCGGCTAACCGTGCAGTTTGTCTGCGTGAAGATCTTGAATACGTAATGGTTCAAGTCGAAGCAACAGAAGAACAAGCAGCTCAACGTATTATTGTGGCTTCTGAATTAGCAAAAGATGTGATGGATCGTGCTGGTATTGCACACTTCCATAACCTTGGTTTTGCAAGCGGTGCGGATCTTGAGCTTACTCAATTCAACCACCCATTCTACGATTTCACGGTTCCTGCTGTTCTGGGTGATCACGTAACAACTGATTCTGGTACTGGTGTGGTTCATACCGCTCCAGGCCATGGTCAAGAAGATTTCGTGGTTGGTAAAAAATACGACCTAGAAATCGCAAACCCAGTTGGCTCAAATGGTGTTTATCTACCAGATACAGAGCTATTTGCTGGTCAGCACGTGTTTAAAGCGAACGATTCAGTACTAGAAGTATTGAAAGAGAAAGGCGCATTACTGCACCACCACGCTTATGAGCACAGCTACCCACATTGCTGGAGACACAAAACGCCAATCATTTTCCGTGCAACACCACAATGGTTCATCTCAATGGATCAAGCTGGCCTACGTGCAAAAGCACTAGAGTCAATTAAGAGTGTTGAGTGGTTGCCTGAATGGGGTCAAAGCCGCATCGAAGGTATGGTTGAAGGTCGCCCTGAGTGGTGTATCTCTCGTCAACGTACTTGGGGTGTACCAATTGCTCTGTTCGTTCACAAAGAGACGTCAGAACTTCACCCAGATAGCCCAGCGCTTATTGAAAAAGTAGCGAAGCTTGTTGAAGAGAAAGGCATTCAAGCTTGGTGGGATGTTGACACAGCTGAACTTATGGGCGCAGAAGACGCTGATAAGTACGAAAAAGTCATGGATACGCTAGACGTATGGTTCGACTCGGGTGTGACGCACTTCTCTGTTGTGGATTCTCGTGAAGAGTACAACTTCCCTAATGAAGAGAGAACTCACAGCGCTGATCTTTACCTTGAAGGTTCAGACCAACACCGTGGCTGGTTCCAGTCTTCACTGATTTCATCTATCGCGATGAAAGACGTAGCGCCTTACAAGCAAGTGCTTACGCATGGTTTCGTGGTAGATGGTAACGGCCGTAAGATGTCTAAATCTATCGGTAACGTTGTCGCGCCTAAAGATGTAACCAACAAACTAGGTGCGGATATTCTGCGTCTATGGGTTGCTTCGACAGACTACACTGGCGAAGTTGCGGTTTCTGATGAAATCCTTAAGCGTTCAGCTGATGCTTACCGTCGAATTCGTAACACAGCACGTTTCTTCCTAGCGAACTTAAATGGCTTCAACCCTGAAACTGATTTAGTACCTGTTGAAGAGATGGTTGCTCTGGATCGTTGGGCTGTGGGTCGTGCATTCGCAGCACAAGAAGAGATTGTTGCAGCATACGGTGAGTACAACACACACGGCGTAACACAACGTCTTATGCAGTTCTGCTCTATCGAAATGGGCTCTTTCTACTTAGACGTAATCAAAGACCGTCAGTACACTGCGAAATTGGGCGGACACGCTCAACGCAGCTGTCAATCAGCACTTTACTACATCGTAGAAGCATTGGTTCGTTGGATGGCTCCAATCATGTCATTCACTGCTGATGAAATCTGGAACGAAATGCCAGGCACACGTGATAAGTTTGTATTCACTGGCGAATGGTTTGACGGTTTGGTTGCTCTATCTGAAGAAGAAGCACTGAACAACGAATTTTGGACTGAAATCCAAGGCGTTCGTGGCGCAGTAAACAAACTTCTAGAAGATGCTCGTAAAGAGAAAACCATTGGTGGTTCACTTCAAGCTGAAGTGACGCTTTACGCTGATGATGCTCTAGCGGCAACCATTAACAAGCTAGAAGACGAACTGCGTTTTGTATTGCTAACGTCTAAAGCACAAGTGAAAGCGCTAAGCGAAAAAACAGACAGTGCACACGCTACTGATGTTGAAGGTCTATTCGTAGAAGTCGCGGCAACAGAAGCTGAGAAGTGTGATCGTTGTTGGCACCATACATCAGATGTCGGCACAATCGAAGGTCACGAGAAAGTATGTGGTCGCTGTGCAACAAACGTATCTGGTGAAGGTGAAGAGCGTAAATACGCTTAACCAATTCAATTATTTACGATTGCATTGAACTTTTAATCTATTTAGCAGCCCCAGTATTTACTGGGGTTGTTTTTAGGATTTGGAATGACAGAAGTAACATTGAAACAGTCTGGTGTTCGTTGGTTATGGCTTGCTGTACTGATCTTTATTGCCGACATTAGCATCAAGTTATTCGTGATGGATAACATTGGTTATGGCTGGGCGAATCGCATTGAAGTATTGCCCTTCTTTAATTTTTTGTATGTTCATAACTACGGTGCTGCGTTTAGCTTTTTGAGTGATCAAGCGGGTTGGCAACGTTGGTTGTTTACTGGTATCGCTTTTGCTGTAACGGCAATGCTCACCTATTGGATGAGTAAGTTACCTGCAAAAGATAAATGGAACAATATTGCTTACGCCATGATTATTGGTGGTGCAGTCGGCAATGTATTTGATCGAGTTGTTCATGGTTTTGTTGTCGATTATCTTGATTTCTTTTGGGGAACGTACCATTGGCCGGCCTTTAATTTAGCGGACTCTACGATTTGTGTTGGCGCTGCGATGATCATCCTTGATGGTTTTCGTAAAAAAGACGATGCAAAGTAACCGCCTCGCTCAAAATTAGAATAACCTTAAGCGCTGTCCGTTGATTCGGTCGGCGCTTTTTGTTATTTAAGTTAAACGTATAAAAACAATAACGAACATTAAATTGACCCAAGGAAGAACCAACGTGACAACAATACAAAAAGAGAGCGCAGTAACCCTGCATTTTACGATTAAACTGAGTGATGGTTCTGTTGCTGATAGTACACATAGCATGGATAAGCCAGCGAAACTTGTTATCGGAGACGGTAGCTTAAGTGACAGTTTTGAGCAGTGTTTAATCGGGCTTCAAGTGGGTGAAAAACAAGCGATAGAGCTTAAAGCTGAAGATGCTTTTGGAATGCCAAACCCAGACAATATCCATCATATGGACAGAGCTAAATTTGTTGGTGATGCAGAGGTTGAAGTCGGCACTATCATGGCGTTTAGTGGGCCGGATGGTATGGAAATTCCTGGTATCATCGCCGATATTGCGGGCGATTCAGTGACGGTGGATTTTAACCATCCACTGGCAGGGCAAGATGTCACTTTTGAAGTTGAAATTTTGTCTGTTGAGTAACTCATCGTTTAACGTAAAATAGCCGACCAAATAAGATAATACCCATGAGCAATGAAATGAAAATCATGTTAGCCAATCCACGAGGTTTTTGTGCCGGAGTGGATCGTGCCATTAGTATCGTTGAGCGCGCACTTGAACTGTATCAGCCGCCGATTTATGTTCGCCATGAAGTGGTGCATAACCGTTTTGTGGTTGAGGGGTTAAAGCAGCGTGGTGCTATTTTTGTCGAAGAACTGAATGAAGTGCCAGACGATAATATTGTGATTTTTTCAGCTCATGGTGTATCACAAGCCGTTCGACAAGAAGCCAAAGAGCGAGAGCTTACGGTCTTTGATGCGACTTGTCCTCTGGTGACCAAAGTTCATATGGAAGTGGCTCGTGCAAGCCGTAAGAATATGGAAGTGGTGCTCATTGGCCACGCAGGACACCCAGAAGTCGAAGGCACAATGGGGCAGTACGCCAGCCAAACGGGTGGGATGTATTTAGTCGAGAAGCCAGAAGATGTAGAGAAACTCGTCGTCAACGATCCGAGTCACTTGCACTATGTGAGCCAAACGACCCTATCTGTAGATGAAACGTCTGACGTGATTGAGAAGTTGCGTGAAGTGTTCCCTGAGATCCAAGGGCCGCGTAAAGATGACATTTGTTACGCGACTCAAAACCGTCAAGATGCGGTTCGTGAACTAGCGGAAGACGTTGATGTAGTCGTTGTCGTCGGCTCTAAAAATTCATCAAATTCTACCCGTTTGAAAGAGTTAGCTGAAAAGCTAGGCACTCCAGGCTACTTAATTGATTGCCCTGAAGATATTAACCCTGAATGGTTTGAGGCTAAATTGAAAATTGGTGTGACGGCGGGGGCATCGGCACCTGAAGAGTTGGTGAAACAGATCCTAGATCGCATTCAAGAACTCGGCGCTCAGAGCATTGAAGAGGTCTCTGGTCGTGAAGAGAATATGTTCTTTGAAGTGCCAAAAGAGTTACAAATCAAGCAGATTGATTAATTGTATTTCATTATGATTGTAAAAGGCGACCCTATTTGAGGTCGCTTTTTTTATGGGTGTAAATTGACTGAATCTGATCTAAACGTATCAAAACGTCTACTGGATCCCTAAGGTCTCTTTCAGAGCTTTTAAAAACCGTCGACTGACTGGAATTTCATAATCCGTCAGTGTGAGGATCTCGGCCAATCCATTTTCCAATAGTTTGATCTCTTTAATCGCTTTTATGCTGACCAAATACTGGCGGTGACACCGGATCAAGTCAGTTTTCTCTTCCAAATTTTTCAGCGTTAACTGAGTCGATGCGGTTTGGTTTTGCGTTCTAACATGTACACCACTGATATCACTATAGGCACATTCAACGTTTTCTGTAGCAATGATCATAATACGATTATGTCCAACACAAGGAATCTGGTCTAAGTGCGTGGGGGCAATCGCAGCGATGTTTTGTGGCTCGGATTGAGCGTTAAAACGGGCAACTTTAACGAGACGAGAAACGGTTTTCTTTAGGCGGCAAGGATCGACAGGTTTCAAAAGATAATCAAAAGCATTATCTTCAAAAGCTTGTATTGCGTATTGATCAAAAGCCGTCACAAACACTACCGTTGGCATGGTGTCCGGATCCAGCATGCTCAACAGTTCGATACCTGAAATCTGAGGCATCTGAATATCGAGAAAAACCACATCAGGTTTCAAACTGTTGATCTTCTGTAGGCCTTCGATAGCGTTGCTTGCAAGATCGACGACATCAATTTCGCCCGTTTGTGCCAGTAACTCTGCAAGCTCTTCCCGAGCAAAAAGTTCATCATCTATGACAAGTGCAGTTAACATTCAATCGCCTTAATGGTCAGCTTGATTTGAAGGAAGAATGATAAAGCTCATTCGAGTGTAGTGCTGTGGTTTTACTTCTATTTTTAGTGTTATGTCACGGCCCAACTTATTGGTGAGGCGTTTGCTTACAATATCTAAGCCTAACCCCGAGTGATCAGACTCCGGTTTAACATAAGCTCCCGCATTATCCTCCACCACAATTTGATAGCCCTGCTTACATTGTTGGCTATAAATCTTGACGCAGCCACCTTCCAGTAAATTTGAAATACCGTGTTTAATCGCGTTTTCGACTAAAGGTTGCAGAGTAAAACTAGGGATTTTGACTTCCAGTAACCTAGGCTCGATATCAAATTCAACCTCTAACCTATCGGTAAATCTCGCCTTTTCTATGGTTAGGTATGCATTGACGTGTGCCAACTCATCTTTCAGCGTCACCGTCTCGATATTCTGCTTTAAGTTACTACGGAAGAAGTGTGAAAGGTGCTGTATGAGTTCTCGTGCTTTGTCTGGATCTCGGCGCGTGATCGCACTGATGGTATTGAGTGCATTAAACAGAAAATGCGGGTTAACTTGTGCGTGCAGCAATTTGATCTCCGCTTGAGTGAGTAAGGTCTGCTGCTGTTGATAGTCACAATAAAGGATCTGGCTTGAAAGAAGTTGAGCGATCCCTTCAGCCATCGACATATTAATCGTCGAGAAGAGTTTCCTACGAGGTTCATACAACTTAATGGTACCAACCACCTCGCTTCCTGCTCTCAGAGGGATAATGAGTGCTGAACCAAGTTTACATTCAGAAGAAATTGAGCACTGGTAAGGGTTTTCGGTTCCATCTAAATAGATAATATCGTTTTTCTCCATAGAGGAGAGGGTGCATTGAGAAGATATGACAGTGTTGGGTTTATGGTGGTCATCGCCAATGCCGACAAATGCGAGAATTTTCTCTTTATCTGTGATGGCGACAGCGCCGACGTTGGTCTCTTCGTAAACGATACGAGCAATTTTTTCTGCATTTTCGGAGTTGAACCCGGTGTGCAAAATGCCAACTGACCTATCTGCAATTGAGAGTGCTCGACGTGAGAAAGTGGCTGAATATTTTTCAAAAATGGTTTTCCTGTCCTGAAGGATACTCATGAAAAGGGCTGCACCAACGGAGTTTGCGATGATCATTGGTGCTGCAATATCAGAGACGAGAGCATAAGCTTGGTCGAAAGGTTTAGCGACCAATAGAAGCAGCAGCATTTGAACAATTTCCGCAACCAGAGTGATGCTAAATACCACCACCGGATTAAACAGTTGCTCGCTCTTATCTTTACGTACTAAGTAAATATGCAGTAGTCCGCCAATTAAGCCTTCAGCTGTCGTTGAAATGGCACAAGCTACATCGGTAAATCCACCTAATGTATAACGGTGTATTCCGCCAGTTAGACCGACAGCAAATCCGACAATTGGGCCTCCAAATAGCCCGCCCATTACCGCGCCAATGGCTCTGGTATTGGCTATCGCATCGTTGATCTGCAAACCGAAATAGGTGCCCATGATACAAAAAAGGGAGAATAAAACGTAGCAACTGAACTTATGACTGAAACGAGATGAGATGTTCAGTAGAGGCAAAAAAATGGGTGTTTTACTTAGCATGTAGGCCAGTACAAGGTAAACACACATCTGCTGAAGCAGAGATAAAACCAATTCCATAATTGTCACCTAGGGGAGATATAGGGTGTATTTTAAAGCAAACTACTAGGATGTGTTGAGCTTTCGTGATTAAAACTGACTGAATCGATCTCCTTTTGTTTTTAAGAGATAAAATAAAACCCATCACGGAGATGGGTTTTTTCTTAATTTAGCAAGTGAAGGTAACGTTGACGCTTACGCTGTTTCAGTGACAGCTTTAGTTTTATCGGATGTTTCATCTTCATCAGCAAAGTCGTCACCTTTGCCTTTTGAACGCTTCATCACATAAGCAGTAACGGATAGTGCCGTCACAATCCCTGCAATGGTTGAAACCGTCATTGGTAAGCCGAAACCGAGTTGGCTATTGCTTAGAATAAAGGTCACACAAACAGTGGTCATAAATATCGCTGGGACCGTCGCAACCCAATGCAGTTTATTGTGGCGTAGTAGGTAAGCTGAAGCCGTCCATAGCATCATCACTGCTGTCGATTGGTTAGCAAAACCGAAGTAGCGCCAGATGATACCGAAATCAACTTGAGTTAAGATTCCACCAAGAACAAATAGAGGCAGTGCCATAAATAGACGGTTACGCAGTGTTTTCTGTTCCATGTTGAAGTATTCAGCCAAAATCAAGCGGCTTGAACGGAAAGCGGTATCGCCAGAAGTGATAGGCAAAATAACCACACCAAGGAAAGCCAACACGCCACCAAATACACCAAGCAGACCAAATGAAGCGCTGTACACGACGTTACCCGGACCGCCATTCTTAATCGCTTCTGCAAGAGAATCTACTGAGCCGAAGAAAGACAAGGCAAGTGCACACCAGATCAGCGCGATAATGCCTTCACCAATCATTGCTCCGTAGAAGACAAAGCGACCATTCTTTTCGTTTTCCATGCAACGCGCCATCAATGGAGATTGGGTAGCGTGGAAGCCAGATATTGCACCACAAGCGATAGTGATGAATAGAGCAGGCCAAAGTGGCAGATCGTTAGGGTTCATATTAGTGAACATGTCGCTCACTTCATAGCCGCCTAAAATCGTATGTTCACCTGATAAGCCAATGGCAGTGATAAGACCGACAGACATGAAAATCAGCAGTGCACCAAAGAATGGGTAGAAACGGCCAATAATTTTGTCTACCGGAACCACGGTAGCGAGAATGTAGTAAGCGAAGATAATGATGACCATCGTTGTCATCGACATAGCGATATCAGTTTGATCGTTTACTAAAGTAGTGATCATGCCAGCAGGCGCTGAAACGAAAACCACACCAACAAGTAGAAGTAGAATAATGGCAAAAATGTTCATGAAATGTTTTGCGCCATTGCCTAGGTATCGACCTGTGATTGTAGGTACTGATGCGCCGCCATTTCGAATAGAGAGCATACCGGAGAAGTAGTCATGAACGGCACCGGCAAAGATACAACCAATGACAATCCATAGCATTGCCGCAGGGCCGTAAAGCGCACCCATGATAGGGCCGAAAATTGGACCTACGCCTGCAATGTTGAGTAGCTGAACCAAATAGACTTTCTTGGTCGACATTGGTACGTAATCCACACCATCTTGTTTTGTTATTGCTGGTGTAGGGCGGTTTTCATTAATACCAAATACTTTCTCAATGAAAGCACCGTAAATAAAATAGCCACCGATTAGTGCGGCCACACAAGTTAGAAACCACATCATAATTTGTTATCCCTTCTATTTGTATTCCGAATTCAGGTTAAGTTTGTCTGTCGTATGAGATAGTAAAACTGCCACTCGCTCACGTCATGCGCTTCTAGGCTGAGTGGTGGAATAGCGAATTAAGTGGTAGTCATTAACGTTAAGTGGTTTTGGCTATTTCGAGAAAATCGGAAGTGATATGAAAGTGGATTATTATTATGATTGTCTGCGAAGAGTTTTGGTAAACTAACCTTATTCTGAGCGGGTGGGCTTCTTAGATATTAAACGTCTAAGTTTGGCTAAAATACAGTGATTCTGTTGAGCCTAATTGAAAATTAATGTGCACCATAAATGAGTATTGCAAAGGATTGAGTGTGAGAAAAACAATAGTAGTTGGCCTGTTAATCGGTTTGGCGGGATGCGCGGCATCGACACAGCAGTTAGCAGAAGATGGGGACTGGTCTGAAATTGGATACCGTGACGGGTTAAGAGGCCAGACTCAACGCAGTTATAGTGCGTTGAATGAATTCGGGCAGGCAAACCAAGCCGATTATGATCAAGGTTACTTAAAAGGCGTGGCGGAATATTGTAATCCTGATCATGCGTATCAGATTGGTTTGTCGGGTTTTAATTATGAGGGAGTATGTGAAGGGACAGAGCAAGCTCAACGGTTCCGAATGGAATGGCAACGTGGTTGGACAGATTCAAATAATTAGAGCCGGTCATTCTGAATCATCCATAGCCAAATCCATAGCCAACATGACCGCTGAACTATGGATGACAGATGTTATTTAGATTGCTCTACCGCTTTACGTAAGAACCCTTGTTGATGGCTTAATTGTTCTTTCGCTTCGTCTAAGTTGAGATCCGTTAAGATCATCAATATTGCCAGTTTTACATCATAGTCTGTGTGTTTCAGTGTAATCACGGCTAATGATTTTGGGCAGTCGGTCGCTTGCATGACAATCCTGACGGCGCGCGCAACTAACTTCTCATTTGTTGCCTTCACGTCGACCATCAAGTTCTGATAACTTTTACCTAAGCGGATCATACTGGCGGTCGTGAGCATATTCAGTACGAGTTTTTGTGCGGTTCCAGATTTCAAACGTGTCGAACCTGTCAGTACTTCTGGGCCTACGACTGGGCAAATCGCGATGTTGGCGATATCCGCGATAGGAGAGTTTGGGTTGCAAGAGAGTGCAACGGTTGTGGCTCCAATGTCATTCGCGTACTCCAAAGCCCCAATCACATAAGGTGTGCGACCACTTGCCGCGATCCCAACCACCACATCATTGGTATTAAATTGGATGTTTTTGAGATCTTGTTCTCCGAGTTCCAGTGAATCTTCCGCCCCTTCTTGCGCTTTTAGAATGGCTTTTGGACCACCGGCAATTAAACCGATCACCATTTGATCTGACACGCCAAAAGTGGGGGGGCACTCCGAAGCATCGAGCACGCCTAAGCGGCCACTGGTTCCGGCTCCCATGTAGATCAAACGCCCGCCAGACTTGAAAGCAGCCGTGATTTTTTCAACGGCTTGTGCGATTTCTGGAATCACTTTTTCGACCGCGATGGGAACGTGTTTATCTTGTTGATTGATCCGTTGGATGATTTCATGCGCCGAAAGCAAATCAATATCCATGGTCTCAGGGTTACGTCCTTCAGACACTAATTGTGAAAGCGCTGAAAGTAGAGCATCGTTTGTCATTAAATATCCTTAATCCACATGACAGGGATCGATAGGGTAAATTACCCCGAGAGAAGCAAGTCGGCTTGCTCCTGTTACTTGTGGCAAGTTGCTTGGTAAGCCATGAATGCGTTGATGAGCTAACCATGCGAAAGCCATCGCTTCCATATAGTCACTATCAATACCTTTCGTTTGTGTCGAAGCTACTATCCAATTTGGAAGCAACTGTTGCAGGCGAGCCATGAGAAACGTGTTTCTTACACCGCCGCCACAAACTAACAGCTCGGGCTTATGTCCTACTTGATAACGCAACACTTCATTGACAATTGAAACCGAAGTGAACTCCAGTAGTGTTGCTTGTACATCTTCACCCGTAAGCGAGTGGTGGGCTAATTGTAATTCTAACCAAGGTAAATTAAACCGTTCTCTTCCGGTACTTTTGGGCGCGGCTTGAGTGAAATAATCATCACTTAACAGTTGGTTTAGTAATGGTTCACTGACTTGCCCACTTTGAGCATATTGCCCATCATGATCATATTGCTCCCCACGCTGCTTTTTAATCCATGCATCCATAAGCATATTGCCAGGACCTGTATCATATCCAATAACGCTAGGCTCAAAATTGATGTCACTCGGATGTTCAGGGTTTAATTGCGCTGGAAGTACGGAAATATTTGAAATACCGCCGATATTCAGAACCACGACCGTTGAATCTTGTGTGCTGAAAATATGCTGATGAAAGGCCGGAACCAGTGGAGCACCTTGCCCTCCTAAGGCCATATCTTTACGGCGAAAGTCAGCCACAGTCGAAATATTTGTCCGTGCCGAAATAATATTGGCATCACCGAGTTGCATGGTAAATGGAGCATCACCCGTTGGCTGGTGAAACACGGTCTGCCCATGGTTACCAATGGCAGTGACCGCAGAGGCCAGAGTGTTCGATTTTTCGAGGAGTTGCAGTACGGCATCGGCAAATAGGTGACCAAGCTGGTGGTCCAGTTCGCCAATCGCAATCAGATCGGTTTTTTGCCCAATACAGACTTTAAGAAGACGTTCTTTCAGTTCGCTTGGCATAGGAAATTCATCATGCGCGAGTAGAGTGATGTTAGTACCCTCAATGGAAACTAAAGCGGTATCAACACCGTCCATACTCGTTCCAGACATCACGCCAATATAAAGTTCTTTATGATCTATTCTTAAGCTCTTGAACCGCATTCCTAAACTCTTCCAAAGATTGGTTTAAAAACATTGTAAAGCAAATTCAAAGGGAATAATCTCGTGAAGTGTATGAAATTTGGTTTAAAAAGGGATAAATATGGGACCGTTGTGGGTTGATGTTGCAGGCTACGAGCTGACCGCTGAAGACAGAGAAATTTTAGAGCATCCAACGGTTGGGGGCCTCATCCTATTTGCTAGAAATTATCACGATAGCAAACAACTGTCAGCGTTGAATAAAGCGATCCGCAAGGCTGCAAAACGCCCAATACTGATCGGGGTTGATCAAGAAGGTGGTCGAGTACAGCGTTTTCGCGACGGTTTTTCGATTATCCCAGCCGCTCAAGAATTTGCGACAAAGAATAATGGTGAGCAATTAGCAGAGCAGGCTGGCTGGTTGATGGCTGCGGAGCTGATTGCCCACGATATTGATCTGAGTTTTGCGCCTGTATTGGACAAAGGCCACGACTGCAAAGCGATTGGCAATCGAGCGTTTGGTGAAGATATTGAGACCATTGTTCGTCATAGTAGTGCATTCATTAACGGTATGAAGTCGGTTGGAATGGCGACAACAGGAAAGCACTTCCCTGGACATGGCGGTGTGATTGCGGACTCCCACTTAGAAACCCCTTACGATCCAAGAGACGACATCTTCGAAACGGATATGGCAATATTTAAAGCACAAATTGAAGCCGGGATATTAGATGCAATGATGCCTGCTCATGTGGTTTATTCTCACTACGATGATCAGCCTGCGAGTGGCTCTCAATATTGGTTACAGAAGGTGTTGAAGCAAGAGTTAGGTTTTAAAGGCTTGGTTTTCTCTGATGACTTAACGATGGAAGGTGCCGCTATTATGGGCGGGCCGGCTGACAGAGCAAAAGCGGCCTTGAATGCGGGTTGCGATATGGTGTTGATGTGCAATAAGCGAGATGCACAAATTGAAGCTCTTGATCAATTAGCGATACAAGACGTTCCTTTAGCGCAATCATTGCTTAAAAAACACAGCTTTGATTTACCTACTCTTCACTCAGACAACCGATGGAAAGAGGCTTCAGAGCAAATTAAGCGAATGCTAGGCAGTGAGTGATAAATAAACACATAATAATTTTAGATAGGGCGATATGATAAATATCGCCTTTTTTGTATGTGTAGGGCGAGGTTTAGAGCTATTTGATAGCCTGAATGAGTTAAAGTAGTGGTGTAAATTTAATTTTACATTAAATGTTTTTTATTGTTTACACTTGCAATCGTTTTTGTAGCTGTTATTGTGTTTTTAAAGATTGTTAGCCCAAATGGAAATGTTGGGTGTAAAAATAAATATACAGGTTGAGTTATGCAGAAAAGTGAATTAAGCAATGTCAATATCATCGACGAACAGGTACTGATTACTCCTGAGGAGTTAAAAGCAAAACTGCCTTTGAGTGATAATGCTCGTCGTTTCATTCAAGAGTCTCGTCAAACTATCGCAAACATCATTCATAAGAAAGATCATCGTATGCTTGTTGTATGTGGTCCATGTTCTATCCATGACATTGAAGCTGCGAAAGAGTACGCGAAACGCCTAAAAGCACTTTCTGAAGAACTGAGCGATCAACTGTATATTGTAATGCGTGTTTACTTTGAAAAGCCTCGTACCACTGTTGGTTGGAAAGGTTTGATCAATGACCCTCATCTAGACGGTACTTTCGATATTGAGCATGGTTTGCATGTTGGTCGTGAGTTGCTTGTTGAACTTGCTGAGATGGAAATCCCACTAGCGACAGAAGCGCTTGACCCGATTAGCCCACAATACTTGGCTGATACTTTCAGCTGGGCTGCGATTGGTGCTCGTACAACTGAATCGCAAACTCACCGTGAAATGGCAAGTGGCCTTTCAATGCCAATTGGTTTTAAAAATGGTACTGACGGTAATTTAGGTACAGCAATCAATGCTATGCAAGCCGCTTCTTCTAGCCACCGTTTTATGGGGATCAGCAGCGAAGGACAAGTTGCACTACTGACAACTCAAGGTAACCCTAATGGCCATGTTATTTTGCGTGGCGGCAAGCAGACCAATTACGATTCGGTTTCAGTACACGAATGTGAACAAGAGTTGGCGTCAACAGGGCTAGATGCTTCGCTAATGATCGATTGTAGCCATGCGAACTCACGCAAAGATTTTCGCCGTCAACCGCTTGTCGCTGAAGACGCGATTCATCAAATTCGTGAAGGCAATAAATCGATCATTGGGTTAATGATTGAGAGCCATATTAACGAAGGAAATCAGCCTTCAGATATTCCTCTGAATGAGATGAAGTACGGGGTTTCTATCACGGATGCATGTATCAATTGGGATGCAACTGAGGCACTATTAAGACATGCTCATACTGAATTAGTACCGTTTTTAGAAAACCGTCTATAAAGATAAAAGGGACGTTAATGGCTGTTGAATTAAACGAATTACGCGATCAAATAGATGCCGTCGATAAACAGATGCTTGAGCTTCTTGCTCGTCGTTTAGCTTTAGTTGAAAAGGTTGGGGAAGTAAAAAGCGAGCATGGTTTGCCGATTTATGCACCTGATAGAGAAGCGGCAATGCTGGCTTCTCGTCGCGAAGAAGCGGCTAAGCAAGGAGTGCCACCACAACTGATTGAAGATATTTTACGCAGAACAATGCGTGAATCTTACGCCAGCGAAAAAGATTCAGGATTTAAGTGCTTGAATCCACAGCTTCGCTCGGTAGTGATCATTGGTGGTAATGGTCAGCTTGGTGGGCTTTTTGGTCGAATGTTTAATTTGTCAGGTTATGACGTCAAAGTGCTTGGCAGCCAAGATTGGCATAAAGCGGATGAACTACTCAGTGATGCTGGTCTTGTTGTCGTGACAGTGCCTATTCACCTTACTGAAGGTGTGATTGAAAAACTGGGTAATTTGCCTGACGATTGTATTTTATGTGATTTAACCTCTATCAAATCGAAACCCGTGCAGAGCATGTTAGCGGTGCATAACGGCCCTGTTGTTGGTTTGCACCCGATGTTTGGCCCTGATGTACCAAGCTTAGCTAAGCAAGTGATTGTTTACTGTGACGGACGTGGTGAAGAGTCTTACCAATGGTTGCTGAAACAGTTTTCGATTTGGGGCGCAAGTTTATGCCAAATTGAGGCAGGTGAGCACGATCATGGTATGACGTTAATCCAAGCATTACGCCACTTCACCTCTTTTGCTTACGGCTTACACCTAAGTAAAGAGAATCCAAATATTGATCAGTTATTGAAACTGAGCTCTCCGATTTATCGTTTAGAGCTGGCAATGGTAGGGCGGTTGTTTGGTCAAGACCCGAATCTGTACGGAGATATTATTCTCGCGTCACAAGATAACATCGACATGATTAAGCGTTTCCATCAAAGTTTTGGTGAAGCCATTAAAGTACTCGACGGGCATGATAAAGAAGCGTTTGTTGATAACTTTAATCAAGTCAGTGATTGGTTTGGTGATTACTCTCAGCAATTTTTGGAAGAGAGCCAGAACTTATTAAAACAAGCGAATGATGCGATTCATCGAGCTTGATTCGATCTTAAGCCTTTATAGAACATAAGGTTAGATAGAAAAGAAATATCGACAAAAAAGAGCTGTGAAATACAGCTCTTTTTTATTGTTTAAAATAACGCATTATTTAGCATTAGCGAGTGATGCTTGATTTATCATTTGCGTCATCACTCAATACCGTTTCGATACTGCTGTCAGTATACGGAGCATTAGTTAAGTTGATCTGTAGGCGAACCATGTTATCAATCAATTTGACCAGCGGAGCCCATTTCAGCTTCTTCTCTTTTTCAAATACGTAATTGAAATTTTCTGGTGTCCAATCCATAAGGTATTGTGGATTGAGTGAGCGACCTAGAAATCGTACTTCATAATGAAGGTGTGGGCCTGTTGAATTGCCAGAGTTACCACATGTCGCTAATACATCACCCTTACTGACAAACTGACCACTCTTGGCTTTGAAGCTTTTTAAGTGAGCGTAAGAGCTCATGAATCCGAATGAGTGACGAACGGTTAGGAAGTTTCCAAACCCTTTTTTGCTTGGCCTAACGGTTTCAACGACACCATCCGCAGGGGCTAAAATCTGCTCTCCGCGCTTACAAGTCAGATCAATACCAGTATGAGTATGGCGTTTTCCGCTAATTGGATTGGTTCTGCGTCCATAAGAGGAGGAGATGCGCTGATAGGTGACAGGGCTATCATTTGGAATCAATCTAAACATGGTTGCGCGAACGGCGGAATCAATGGCAGCGGCATCGATTCTCTCTTCTAAAGAGCTATCATTGGTCAGTAAGTCTTCATCCGCCAAGCCTAATACGGATTCCACATCATAAACACGCTTTCCTAAAATATGGATTTGCGAATTTTTTTGTTCAAGTGATTGAGATAATGAGTGGCTAGTATCAACTTGTTCCTCATAAAGCGCTTCAATAGCCTTTTTTTCAGTTTTTAGATTTGAAATGGCGGCTTCGAACTCTTGTTGAGTCGTATGCATTTCAGATTGCATTAACTGGCTATCGTTGTATTGCTGGTACAAAAAAGTACCGAGTAATGCAGGCACGGTCGTTAAAGTAGCCAAAATAGCTAATATTGATCTCTTACCGAAATGAAACGCTTGATCCCCGCTTTGTGCAGGGATAATGATGGAAATTTTTTTGGACATATTAACTTTTGTATATATTAACTAATGTGACTACGTAATTGGCAGACAATAGCAAAATCGTTTGATTAAGCCTCTTCGCCTAGATCTGATAAATGTTCTATTTCGCGGTGCAGTAAATGATCATCGCCCACGTTGAGTTCAACCAATCTTTTTAGGTGGCTGATACTATCAATATCAATATTATCAATGATTAGACGAATTATATCGTCTTGAGTGTTTAGAACTTTCGCTTGAAGATGAATAGTTATATCACTTTCAGGCAGTGTAAATGAAACGGTGACCGCCGAATTCATCTCTAGATCTGGAGTTTGCTCTGCTGATAACAGTAGTCCATGTAAAGATAAGTCTTTAATCGTGGTTTTTAATTCATACTCACCGTGTGAAATAAGCGCAGGTGCTTGATAAATAATGCGTGAAAAACGACGTCGCTCAACCATAATATTTCTCTCTGTATCAGTAGGTTGATTGCATTTCATCAATCAACATTATTTGGGTTTATACTCATCATAGCAAATAATGATTATGGCAATTAATCGGATATCAAAAAAGCCCACATGAATAACGAATTAATCACGTATTCTTATTTATGCCAAACGTACCAATACACAAAGGCCGCTGATCATAGCGGCCTTTGATTAAAATACAAGCTCTATCGTAATGGTTTATTACTTAGTCATACGTTTGTATTTGATACGATGAGGTTCTGCCGCTTGAGCACCTAAAGTCTTTTTCAGCCACTCAGTGTATTCAGTATAGTTACCTTCGTAGAAGTTCACCTGACCTTCATCACGGTAGTCTAGGATGTGAGTAGCAATACGGTCTAAGAACCAACGGTCATGCGAGATAACCATTGCACAACCTGGAAACTCAAGTAGCGCTTC
Organism: Vibrio sp. 03-59-1; assembly: GCF_013114135.1. Taxonomy (NCBI): domain Bacteria; kingdom Pseudomonadati; phylum Pseudomonadota; class Gammaproteobacteria; order Vibrionales; family Vibrionaceae; genus Vibrio; species Vibrio sp. 03-59-1. Next base: position 17,797 of record NZ_VTYA01000005.1, on the reverse strand, counting down.
TTCAAGTGCACGCAAGGTTTCAACATCAAGGTCATTGGTCGGTTCATCGAGTAGCAGTACGTTGCCGCCCGCTTTTAGCAGTTTAGCTAGGTGAACACGGTTACGTTCACCACCAGAAAGCTCACCGATGATCTTCTGTTGGTCGTTGCCTTTGAAGTTGAAACGAGAACAGTAAGCACGCGCAGGGATTTCGAAGTTGTTGATCTTAATAATATCAGCGCCTTCAGAGATCTCTTGGAATACGGTTTTCTTGTCGTCCATGCTGTCACGGAACTGATCAACAGAAGCAAGCTTAACGGTTTCACCTAGCTCCACAGTACCGGAATCGGGCTGTTCTGCGCCACTTAGCATCTTGAATAGTGTTGATTTACCCGCACCATTGGCACCCACGATACCCACGATCGCGCCTTTAGGCATGCTGAACGATAGGTCGTCGATAAGAACGCGATCACCAAACGATTTAGTAAGGTTGTTCACTTCAAGTACTTTATCACCTAAACGCTCACCCGGCGGGATGAACAGTTCGTTGGTTTCGTTACGCTTCTGGTATTGGCCAGTGGTTAACTCTTCAAAACGAGCCATACGAGCTTTAGATTTAGCCTGACGGCCTTTAGGATTCTGGCGAACCCACTCAAGTTCTTTCTCGATGGTTTTTTGACGAGCGCTTTCGCCTGCTTTTTCTTGCTTCAGACGCTCATCTTTCTGTTCTAGCCAAGAGGTGTAGTTACCTTCCCATGGAATGCCTTCTCCACGGTCAAGCTCTAGAATCCAGCCAGCAGCGTTGTCTAGGAAGTAACGGTCATGGGTGATTGCCACAACAGTACCGCTGTAATCAACAAGGAAGTGCTCAAGCCATGCTACTGATTCAGCATCCAAGTGGTTGGTTGGTTCATCAAGTAGTAACATGTCTGGTTTTTCAAGAAGTAGACGACAAATCGCAACACGACGACGTTCACCACCAGATAAGAATTCAATCTTCGCATCCCATTCAGGAAGACGAAGTGCATCAGCAGCACGCTCTAGAGCGGTTTCTAGGTTGTGACCATCTTTCGCTTGAATCAGTGCTTCTAGCTCACCTTGCTCTTTAGCAAGCGCGTCGAAATCGGCGTCTGGTTCTGCGTATGCAGCGTATACCGCATCAAGACGAGTCAGTGCGCCTGCAACATCAGAAACGGCTTCTTCAACAATCTCACGAACGGTTTTAGATTCGTCCAGTACAGGTTCTTGTGGCAGGTAGCCGACTTTCAAGCCAGTTTGCGCACGAGCTTCACCATCAATGTCTGTATCAAGGCCAGCCATGATGCGCAGTAGGGTGGATTTACCTGAACCATTGAGACCTAAAACACCGATTTTAGCGCCAGGAAAAAAACTAAGGGAAATGTCTTTTAGAATTTGACGTTTAGGTGGCACAGTTTTGCTCACCCGAGACATGGTATATACGTATTCAGCCATTGCCGATCGTTCCTAATGTTTGCAAATTATGAAGCGGACATTTTATACCAAACGCTACCATTTTGTTACCTTCTGGCGATACTTTACGGTTTATGAACCGAGACTTTATGGTGAAAATTTGCGGGTATACATGCCTAGGTGGTGAAGTTGTATGCAGAAATAGCGTGTTTTTTCTGGGACCGATTGCACTAAAAGCCAATCGATATGCAAGTTTGGATATATTTACAATTTCTAGCTTTACATTCGAATGTGTATGAGTTGTTAATAGAGGCTACCTAATAACAATTCGCACAAGGGAATTGAGCGTATGACGCAAAACAAAGCGCGAACAATAGGGCCACACTCAGTATTGAGAAATACGCTAACGACGATAGCGAAAGTGATTTCTTCAAGCCTTCTTATGAGTGTCATGGTCAGTCATGGTGTCGCAGCAAAAACCGTTTCTGAACGGGAATTACAACGAGTGAACTATGAAAAAGCACAAGATTTATTAGATAAGAAAAAGGTGGAAGAGTACCAAGCTTTACGCAGTACGATTGCGACTTATCCTCTGACCCCTTACACCGACTATCGTGCATTTTTGGCTCAGCTGAGTAATAAGACACCCCCAGAAGTCGACAATTTTATTGAGAAAAACCGATTACTGCCGTTTTCATCTAGAATTCGAGCTCCTTACTTGGAAGTTTTAGCCAAGCAAGGCCAGTGGCAAACATTATTAACTTTTCAAACTCAGGAGCCTAAGGGCGAGAGTTACCAGTGTATTTATTATCATGCATTGTGGATGGATAACCAGAAAGAGGCCGCGTTTTCAGGCGCTGAGAAACTGTGGCTAAGTGGGCAAGGTATTGCAGACCAATGTGATCCTCTATTTGAGCAATGGGAAGAGGCAGGGCTTCGTAGTGACGCATTGATTTTAGATCGCATGTTGCTTGCGTTTGAAGCTCGGAACGGAAAGTTGATGACTTATCTGATGAAGTTACCAAAGTCCGATGCGGCAAAGAAACAAGCGGAAGCGATGAAAGTTCTGTATAGAAAGCCGGAGAGCGTCACTCAGTTTGCTAAGCAGCATGAGGCGTCGGATTTCTACCGATCACAAACGGAATTCGCCTTTAAAAAACTTGCCCGTAAGGATGTCTCCGCAGCACAAAAAGCATTGCCTAAAGTGGTTAACGCTCAGAAGTTGTCATCTCAGAAATCACAGCAACTCGCAGAATATGTGGCATTTCGATTAACCAATACCGATTCCGATGAGTTAGCGAAATGGAGAGATCAGGTTCTATTAAAAACAGAGCGGGTTGTCTTGCTAGAGAGAAGAGTTCGCTTAGCGATTCAGCATGCAGATTGGCAAGGTGTCCAGCGCTGGATTGCACGATTACCTGAGGTGAAGCGGAGCGCTATTCGATGGCAATATTGGCAAGGACGATCTGAGATTGAGCTTGGTGAGAAGGTAAAAGGGCAGCAGCGTTTAAAAAAACTCGTTGGAAAACGTAACTTCTACAGTGTGGCTGCTGCGAACGCTGTCAAGCAGTCGATAAACTACCCTACGACGACTCTTGTGCTAGATAAGGCGATGGTGAATCCTCATCGAATGGCATTAGAGCGAATTCGAGAGCTTATTGATCTCGATAAAATTGCGGCCGCGAAAAGTGAATGGCGCTGGCTGCTTAGCTATGTATCGAGTGATGAGAAAGAGATGTTAGCCGCGTATGCAGCTGTACAAGGTTGGCACCACTTAACGGTAACGGCCACGATCTCAGCTCGGATGTGGGATAACACGCATTTACGTTTCCCTATTGCTCACCGCTGGTGGTTTAATTTCTATGGTGAAAAGCACGACATAAACCCGATAACACTTATGTCATTAGCTCGTCAGGAGAGTGCGTTGGATATTGAAGCTCGTTCTCCTGTAGGTGCAAGAGGAATCATGCAGATTATGCCTGCAACGGCTAAATATACTGCGAAAAAGTACCGGATAAATTACCAAGGAAAAGATGACCTGTATGAAGTCGGTAAGAATATTGAAATAGGAAGCCACTACTTAGATGGTTTGCTAGAGCAATATGACCATAATAGAATTTTTGCTCTCGCGGCCTATAATGCGGGCCCTCACCGAGTGAAAACATGGCGAGCTCGAACGGGGGGAGAACTTGACGCTTACGCGTTTATTGAAGCGATACCGTTTAAAGAGACTCGTGGGTATGTGCAAAATATTTTGATGTTCGAGACCTACTATCGAGATATTTTAGGGGTAGAGGGAACCTTCTTGAGTGGTGAAGAGAGTAACGCAAAATATTAATTTAAAAGTGGCGCTAAAACTTTACAATAGAGATAAGTAAGTAAAGGTGAAAACAATATGGCATCAGAACCAGAATATAGTGATTGGCAACAGTTAATGAGCTTAGTGAAAGAGGCGTCTGAGCAAGATCAGCAACAGATGCTACTTACCATGATGATGACTCCAGATGAAAGAGATGCTTTAGTGGCGAGAGTAAATATCTTCTGTGAGCTGTTAAAAGGAGATCTATCTCAGAGACAGATTAGCCAAATGCTCGGGGTGGGTATTGCAACAATCACTAGAGGTTCTAATGAATTGAAAAGTAAGTCAGAGGAAGAAAAAACGAAATTAGCAGAGTTGATCTTAACCAACAAGAACGCTTAGTTTTATCTTTCTATGATATAAAGTCTAAATATAAAAAGCACTCGTCAAGCGGCGAGTGCTTTTTGCTATCTTCTATTTGCTACCTTCCATTTGCTAGCATCTGTCTAACATCGTTTTTTCGTATACGGCATATTGTGATACGAAGAATAAACGTGTATCGAGAGCTGCGTACTCACTTACAGATTAGCGGGGAAATGAGTAGGGTTAGTGAATGGGATCAGTGCCAATATGAGTGCTTGGTGATAAACAGAGCTGCGAGTCAATTGGTCTTGAGTCAGTAAGCTAATTGCTCCACCTTTCTGCTTAATATTATCCGTTGCAAACACTTCATCCATTACGTCGCCTAGCTCATTTGCTGTTTTTAGTTTCTCAATGACTTCAGGCGGCAACATCAAACTAGCTGAGCGAGACTCACCTCGATGAGTCGCTGATTCAATCACCATCCACGCAAAAGTTACACTGCCCTCAATTCCCGCTTCTAAACCAACAAAGTAGTCAGCATTCGAATTAATTTTTTTCGCATTGCGTACTCGATTGAGGGCTCCATCATGAGTCTCTTGATCCGTCATTGGTTGATCGGCCACTTCGCTTGCTACGCTGACACCTTCAAACTCAAAAGTTTCAGTAGGGAAGGCTGCTTGAAATGCACTTTTGACCGCATTGATTTTTGCAGGGTTAAGAGAGGTGATAATTACGGTTTTCATGACAGGTTTAGAGTCCTTTTAGCTGTTGATACCAAATCGATAGCTTATCAATATCCATTGGTTTTCCAAAATAGTAGCCTTGCATAAAGTCACATTGTTGATCTGCAAGCCATTCATGCATCTCTTGGGTTTCAATGCCTTCAGCCGTTACGGTTTTAGATTGCGCATGGCACAACTCAATAAGTGGTTTGATTACGTTCTGATTATTCGTTGCGACTAACGTTTCTAAAAAGAGTCGATCGAACTTAATCTTTTGTACAGGGTATTGCACAAGTTGAGTTATCGAAGTATAGCCTGAACCAAAATCATCAATGGCGAGGTTGTAGCCTAATTTGGATAATTTATACAGTAGTGGGAACCCTTTTGAATCTGCTGCAAAAGTTTCCGTTATTTCAAAGTCGATCAAATGGCGTGGAATACCATATTGTTGAGCGTGCTCTTCGATAAACATGGCTAGTTTTGTACTACTAAGCTCAGCTGAAGATAAGTTAATCGACAACTGAACAGGAATATCAAACGCTGTTTGTAATTGATCAAAGCGAGCAAAAGATTGTGCGATTACCCAGCGGTCAATCTCTTCAAATAACCCCGTTTGTTCTGCAATGGGAATGAATTCATCAGGTGAAATGAACCCAAGTTGTTCGGAATGCCACCTCAACAGAGCTTCAACACCAATCACTTCAGTACCTTGAGTATTTAGGTAGGGCATAAATACGAGGCTGAACTCATCGATATATTGATGAGCTCTTAATGCTCGTTCGATATTCGAGCGTCGCTGAACTATTTTATCGAGGTCAAGAGAGTAGTGAGCGAATTGGTTTTTACCCGCACGCTTTGCTTGATACATGGCAGTATCAGCATTCGATAAGAGTTTTTCAATATGGTCACCATCCAAAGGATAAGTGGCGACGCCAATACTTGCGGTGATAGGAAAGCTACCAAATTCAGATTTAAACCCGCCCTGAAGAGGCGCTAAAATTTGCTCAGCAAAGGCTTTTGCGGCATCTTTAAAGTTATTTGGTGAGCAGATAAAGATGGCAAATTCATCACCAGATAGGCGTGAAGCAAGGCTCTTGGTCCCATATTGATGGCTAAAATCATCACATAAGCGAGTCACTTGTTCAGCAAATTCAACCAGCAAAGAGTCACCCACCTGATGTCCATATTGGTCATTAACGAACTTGAAGTTATCCAAATCAATATACAGGACCCATATATTACAACTTGCTAATGGGGAGCTAAGTATACTATTCGCGTAATTCTGAAACTGATGACGGTTCGCAAGCTTGGTTAGGTGATCGTTTTCAGCTAATGTTTTGGTTTTTCGATACGTATTATCGAGTTCGTTATACATGTCATAGAAGCGTGTGGATAACCGTCCCATCTCATCATTGGTATTGAGTGGTTGGATATTGTCACGCTGTTTTTTTTCAACTTGTTGGAGTTGCTTTTCTAAACGAGTTATTGGATTTATCACATAACGGTAGAGAAGAATAAGTAGCAACAATACCGTTATTAATGCCGAAGTCCCAAAAGATAGAATAAGTTGACGCCAAATATCTTGCAGCTTGTTATTGAGAATAAATTGAGCAGGATCGACCGTGATGTATAAGTCATTGGCGAGTTTAATAGACTGAGTGAGTCCTTTGTTGGTATTAATTGGCTCGGAAGATGCGAAGATGCTGGTTTGGTTATCAAACTCGATCTGCCTTCGTAGCGTATTGAATTTGTCTAATGAAACGGATACGACGACGAAAAAAATATCGTCTTGTTGTTTAATCAGTGGGCGAGCAATGGTTCTTTTGTCTAGTACTTCATAGCGAACTAGCATACCGTCACCTTGAGAACTTAAGACATAATTGATGTCCGAAGCGGCCAATGATGTTTGGTATTTCTGTTTTACATGGTGAAGTATCGCAGGATCAATTTCAGCGAAAGGATCGGTGCTATTTTCAGCATAATAAAGGAGATCTTGATTACTATCTAGGATCGCCAAAGAAGAGAAGCTACTGTCTCCTGCTTGCAATACTTTTATGGTTTCTTGCAAATTTTCTATGAGCTCAAGCTCACGATATGGATTTTGTGCGTTAAGAAAGTATTGCCGAATGATGTCACTCTTGGTCAAGGTGTAGGCGTAGCTGTTTAGAAATGAGCGAGCTTGACGAAAATGACCTGCCAACTTTTCCATATTGAGCTGTAAATAACTGTCTTCTCGTTTAATAAGAGCATCCTTTTGGCTAGCGTAAATAATATAGCTAGAGGCTGCGGCACTAATGATAATTACAGGTGCGATTAAAAGAAGTATACGTTTACTTAACTTCATAACGAATAAATACAAGTTACCTTATTTGGGGAATGTAATACCATGCTGTTGGTAGGTCTTAGCACTTGGTTTATAAAATAATAGCACTCTAAGCTAATGAAAGTACGGTTTTATTCTCATCTGAATGGTGAATACTTATTCTATTTGGCTACTATGTTCTTTGATTATGGCGTTGCGTATCCGGCTTCTAAGCGTCATCGATGCATTGTCCTGTGTTGAATAAAATTGTGAGCGTTGGATGATGCTCATATCTGGATAGAGTGATTGAGAGTGATCACCTTCGGCTTCTAATAATGTGATTGCTTTAGAGTTCGTTGTTGAATTGCCAAGCTCTCTCGCATTTATCGCTGCAATGTTTGGACGATGCAAAAAATTGATAAATGAGAGCGCCAGTTGAGGTTTTTTTGATGACTTCAAAACCGCTAAGCAATCGACCCATAATACAGTTCCCTCTTCTGGAACGGTATAGCCCCACTGGTAGTGAGAACCTAAATGATTGAGTACCTGCGTATCCCCGCTATAGGCGAGAGCTAAATGAATGTTCGCCATTTCTTGGGGGTTATGCATTAAGTAAGTCAAAATATACTCATAGGTTCTGACGAATGGAATTTGCTGTTGAAGCTCAGCATAGACTTGAGTTAAGTCTTCCTTATTGGATTCATGGATAGACAAGCCTCTTAAAAATAGAGAGGGCATCAACATATCGCTATAGTCTGCCAGCATGCCAATATTCCGCTGTTGCATATTTTTGGAATAAGATTGCGGATAGAGTAAAGCACGCCATGTCTTCGGTGGTATCGGGTAGATGTCTTTACGGTAAATTAACCCTAAAGTCCCCCAGAAATAGGGCACGGCGTTGGAACTGCACTGATTCTTCCAAATTTTTGGTACGTAGGACAAATTGGTTAAACTGTCCGTGGTTGTTAGGTCTAATAACTTGTTATTGCGGGTAAAGTTACGAGTCGCTACTTCATCGAGTACAGCAATATCAACCTCATTCCCTTGCAGTTGATTGATAATTCGATCTCTGTCGGTGTCACTATCAAAATAGATCTGCTTTATTTTGACATTGGTTTCCTGCTCCCATAAATCAATCACCGGTTCAGATAGGTAATATTGCCAGTTAAAAATGGTGAGTGTTTGTGGATCTTCTTGAGCGTAAGCTTTACCAGTATGCAAAAATATGACAAGCAAACAGTTGATTGCTGTAAAGAATGATTTCATTTAGTTCCCTATATCAAAACGGTTCGTTACAGAAATAATTGTCTGCTTATCTCGTTATTTACGTTTTACGTACCTGCGAAAGTTACGTTGTGCAGGCTACGCAAGTTTCACCTGAGTCGGTTTTACATTTTCGCTAGGGTAGCAGCCTAAAACTTTCAGGTGGCGAGTTATTTTGGTTAACTCCACAATAGCTTGTTGCATCTCTATAGAGTCTAGGTGAGATTCTAAATCGACATAAAACATCTCTTCCCATGGGTTGCCCATGATTGGTCGTGACTCCAATTTATTCATGTTAATGCCATAACGCTGTAGTACCAGTAGCGTCTCAACTAGAGAGCCCGCCTGTTGTGACGTCGACATGATGAGCGTTGTCTTTGCCGGGATCTGCGGTGAAACTTCAACGGGTTTACGAGCAACCACAATGAATCGTGTATGGTTTTCAGTTTGATTGGCGATGTTGCCTTGAATGGATTGCAATCCATACAGCTTGCCACTTGATGAGTTTCCAATCGCGGCCACATCGGTGCGATTTAACTCTTTTACTTTTTGCATCGCATCGGCTGTGCTCACGCATGACTCTAATTTCACGCCTTTCATTCTGCTCAAGAACTCACTGCATTGTTGGTGCGGCTGAGGGTGTGAGTAGAGGGTTTTAATTTGTTCGATTCGGATCTCTTCTGTTGCAACAAGGCAGTGCTCAATGGGTTGGGTGAGTTCGCCAACAATATACAAAGTGGTGTGCTGCAGAAGGTCATAGACTTCATTAATTGAGCCTGAGCTGGTGTTCTCTATTGGCAACACTCCGTAATCAGCGTGGCCAGACTCTACGGTATTGGCGACATCTTTAAAGTGATCGCAATTGAGCTCAACAAGCTCCATATTTTTACGGCTGAAATATTCACGGCTTGCAAGGTGTGAATACGATCCTTTTGAACCAAGAAACGCTACTCGGGCTAAAGGTTTTCTATTTTGAGGATTCGCTAAATTTTGTAAGTAAGATTGTTGCAGCAATACGGAGTCTTCAATAATGGTATGAAAAAGCTTAGTGATGTATTGAGCATCAAGATCATACTTATTTTTGCCGTTGTTGATTAATTTGACTAACAGTTGCTGTTCGCGAGAAGCGTCGCGTACTGGTTTGGATGTTTCTACTTTGCTTTTAGCAACTTCAATACTGAGTTTACGGCGTTCTGAGAATAGGCTCAGAAGTTGGTCATCAAGTTCATTGAGTCGTAAACGGATCTCATCAAGAGAGATATGGCTGTCAGTCATTAAAATTGTCCTTATAAAAAAGCCCCCCATTTTGGGAGGCTTCTGTTCGTTTTTGACTTTTCTTTCGAAAACGAGTTCGCCCCCAGTTATGGAAGAAAAAATAAGTCAAAAAAGAACAGTTGTTTGGTATGCATAAATAGTAATTTATCGCTGAATGTTTAAACACAATAAGCAAGCAGGGATAAGGCGTCAAGCAAAAAAATAGCGCCCGTAGGCGCTATCTTAAATCCTTATTTTTTATTCGACTTCTTCAGCTTCTTCTATCTCAGGTTTTTCAGAACGACGAGCTTCTGGTTTGTGGCGTAGTTTATTCAGTTGGCGTTCTAGTTTTTGTTCTACTTCATTAACCGCTTTATATAGATCTTCGTTTACAGCGGAAGCAACAAGTTGTCCTTTAGGAACCGTGATAATAGCCTCGAATTTTTTCTGTTTATTTGGCTCTTCGCTAAAGCTTGTTTGACAACCAATGATGTCTACTTGCCACTTCTCTAGTTTCTTAAATTTAGCTTCAATGTGCTCACGAATTGCAGAGGTGATGTCGATGTTTTTACCAGTGATTTGTACTTTCATATTGAGTTTTCCTCTGTGTCATCCCTCATGGGTTAACTCCAGATTACGGATATAAAGCTAAATAAATGTGATGTAGATCACTCTTTGGTGCGGATTATAGGGCGGTGAAATTAAATGTGATCTTACGCAAATCTTTCTTTATTTTCTGCTGAAATACCTTGTTATCAAAAAAAAACAAGATAGATTGGTAAGGGTAATACGCTGAAAATTCATCATTTTTGGGGAGTTTTTACAGCCTGAATATTTTGATGATGAATAAACGCTCAGGGCCTAAATGTGATACAGATTCACTGATGCTCATAAGTTATACATTTGAATGTTAAAATGCCGCTCGTCATTTGATTGAGCGGCATTTTTGCATTTTAGTCATTACAGCTTGACTACTATGGAGACATGTCCATAAACCTCACTTGGTTATCCTTCAAAAGTACTGCATTCGTACTTTTTGAATGGCAGCGAGTTGTTTGTATACCACGTAATATCGATTGATGTTGGCAACATAATGAACAGGCTCCCTTCCGATGTTACGTCGGGCAATCACTTCTACATTTTTAAACCACACATTAGGATCATAACCATGCTTTAGAGCGAGTTTACGGATTCGTCTTATTTGAGCTGGCCCCGCATTATAGGCTGCTAACGAAAAATAGATTTGATCATCAACACTCATGTCATTATCTGAAAAGTAGCGATCTTTAATAAATCTCATATATTTCACCCCAGCATGAATATTATTCTCTAATTGATAGATGTCTGGAATGTTGACATAGGGATCTTTTGCGGTACTTGGGAGCACTTGCATAATACCGACTGCGCCTCGGTGCGACACTTTACTTTGGTCTAACCCGGACTCCTGATATGCCTGTGCTGAGATCATTAGCGGTTCAAATTCATATTGACTTGAGTATTGGCTGAAGAGCTCTGATATATGATTAAGTTTGGCGATTTTCTTTGGATTTAAAGCACGACTTAGCCATCGAGTGTTGTCTATATATTTGTCATAAATAACGTTGCCCAGAAGTGTGCCCGATTTTGCAGTCTTAATGTATTTATTGAGTGTCGCTTTGAGCTTCGGGCTGTTTTGGCGTAGTGCCCATGCTATCTCACCATTTTCTCTTAGTGGGAGTTGCGGATGAATTTGGATATTTTCCATCACATTAAGCCATAACTTAGTTTTATGACTATCTAAGATAGTGGCATTGATGTACCCCTGGTTAACCATTTCGATAAGTTCATAATCCTGTAGCGTCTCTTCAATGAACTGCACGGTGACAGGGGCCAAACCTTGCTGGTCGAGTTTTTGATTGATAACTTGAAGGCTTTCAAAATAACTAGAGCTGGCTCGCACCCAAACCTCTTTACCACTGAGTTGTTCGATAGCGGTTATTTGAGGATGATCTTTGTTGGTAACGATGATCTCTTGGATATTGTTGATAACAGGGTTACTGAAATCGATAATTTCTAACCGCTTGTCGGTGATGGTTAAATTGGCGACTGCCACATCACCGTAGCCGCTAGTCAGTGAGGGTAATAAATCATCACGTTGAACTGGAATAATTTGAACATTTAAATATTGAGACTGTTTTTTAAGTTGTTTCTCAAAGTGGTATAGCATTTCAGCAATGATGCCTTTCGGCTTTCCTGCTTCAACATAGTAAAAACCTAGATCAGCAGAGACAAGAACTCGTATGACATTCCGTTTTGATAGACGATCAAAGTCGCCCACATACGGTTCTTTGCTCAAAGGCGATAGCTCTAAAGCGAGTCCTTTGGGAGGAATGAATATCGTGATAACGAGCAGTAAAAGTAATTTTTTCACATCAACCTCCATGTTGATACTTTGTTAAATCATTACATTTATCATACGTATTGAACAACTATCCAGCAAGTTTGTCAGTCGATAGACATAAAAAAGCCGCTTAATAATCAAGCGGCTTAACGGTGTCATTCAACGAGTTTAAGTTAAATTGGATTTAATTCTATCAACGCTTCTGTTCGTGCAATGGCGTCTTCCAACCCTAACTCTTTATAAGCTTGAAGCTGAATATTGAGTGATTTTCGGGCTGCTACTGTATCTGGATAGGTTTTTTGTAGCTCTTGGCAGCGATTGATCGCAGCAATCCATGCTTCACGGCGTAAGTAAAAATCAGCGGTTGCTAAATCATATTCAGCAAGACGATTTTTTAAAGCAAACATGCGTTTTTGTGCATCTTCTGCGTAAGGGCTTTCAGGACTACGTTGTAATAGCTTTTTAAAATCAGCAAACGCTAATTTCACTGGCTCTGGATCGCGATCTGAACGGTCAATGCTCAATAGATCATGCATGAAGTTTCGGTCTTGAGCCATGTGTGTCAAACCACGCATGTACAGTACCCAGTCCGCCTTCTCATGTGTCGGGTTTAGGCGAAGGAAGCGAGAAATCGTGGCTAAACCTAGAGCGAGATCATCGTTTTTGTAGTAAGCATAAATAAGATCAAGTTGAACCTGTTCAGAGTACGCTCCAAATGGATAACGAGAGTCTAACGCTTCTAGTTTTTCTATTGCTGTAAACCAACTACCACTTTGTAGTGATATTTGCGCTTCTGAATAGAGCTCTGATGGTGGTACATCAGGTACAATTTCTTCACTACTAGAACATCCAGCCAGCAGTGATATAGCTAATAAGCCTGATAAAGTTTGGCGTTTCATGTCAGGAGTCGATTCCTTGAATTTAAATATTTCGTAAGCTTCCGTTACTTTCTTATCAGTAACAGATACAATGATGCAATTGTCCTATTCTATCCATAGTCATGGGTATTAGTCTCACGGTTTTTAAAAAAGTTCGATATGGCTCAGCAGATCACACTAACAGATACAGTAAAAGACAGCCAACTTGGTCAACGTTTAGACCAAGCAGTCGCTGAACTTTTCTCAGATTTCTCCCGCTCACGTGTAAAAGAGTGGATTTTAGACAGCAAAATCCAAGTCGATGGCGTTGTTATAACTAAACCACGTATCAGAGTTATGGGCGGTGAAGAGATCATCGTACATGCTGAACTTGAAGACGAAGAGCGTTGGGAAGCACAAGATATTGCACTAGATATTGTTTATGAAGATGACGACATCTTGGTAATCAATAAGCCTCGTGGTCTTGTAGTTCATCCTGGTGCAGGTACTCCTGATGGTACGGTATTAAATGCGTTGTTATTCCATTATCCACAAATTGCTGAAGTGCCACGTGCTGGTATTGTGCATCGTCTGGATAAAGATACGACAGGTTTGATGGTGGTTGCGAAAACCGTACCAGCACAAACTCGTTTAGTTCGTGCTTTGCAGAAGCGTCGTATTACCCGTGAATATGAAGCGATTGCGATTGGTAAAATGACCGCTGGTGGTATGATAGAAAAGCCGATTGGCCGTCATACTACGAAACGTGTTCTTATGGCCGTAAATGAAATGGGTAAACCTGCGGTGACTCACTACCGTGTTGCGGAGCATTTCCGTGAGCATACTCGTATTCGTTTACGTCTAGAGACAGGTCGTACTCACCAAATTCGTGTACATATGTCTTACCTTCAATATCCTTTATTAGGTGATATTGCTTACGGCGGTAGAGCTCGCATCCCTAAAGATGCCTCTCAAGAGTTGACTGACATGATCCGTGGGTTTGATCGTCAAGCGTTACATGCGGTTATGCTTAAGTTTGATCATCCAGTAACGGATGAGACAATGGAGTTTCATGCTCCTGTGCCTGAAGATATGATCGAAATGGCAGAAGCGTTACGTGTTGATGCGAAAGAAAACTTCTCTGAAGATATTTAATGAAGTTAATCATCCCTCAGTGGAGTGCACCTAAAAATATTAAAGCTTTCAGTTCGACTCGCTTCGATGGCGTGTCGAATGGGGTATATAAAGGCTTAAATTTAGGTACTCATGTGGGGGATGATGAATCTATCGTTATTCAGAACCGTAATAGGTTAGTTAAGCACTCGAATATGCCGTCTAACCCAGTATGGTTGAATCAAACACACTCGACAACCGTATTGAATATAGGCTCTCCTACTGAGTCAATATTAGATGCTGATGGGCTATTTACCCAGCAGCCTAATGTTGTTTGCTCTGCTATGACGGCAGATTGCCTCCCTGTGTTATTAACGAATACCCAAGGTTCACAAGTCGCAGCTGTTCATGCTGGTTGGCGTGGATTAGCTAATGGCATTTTAGAAAATGCAGTAGAAAAGTTTGATGGTGAAGTTATTGCTTGGCTTGGCCCTGCGATAGGAAAAAATGCGTTTGAAGTTGGTGATGATGTTGTGAATGCATTCGTTGAGTTTGATGAGCATGCTATTGAGGCTTTTCAACCTCAATCTCAACCTCAAGCAAATAAATATTTAGCGGATATTGGGTTGCTTGCTACGCAAAGATTAAATCGAGCTGGTGTTCAATCTGTCTTTAACAGCAATCTATGTACGTATCGCGACGCAGATAGTTTTTACTCTTATCGACGTGATGGTATTACCGGTCGCCAGGCCGCCTTTATCTGGATTGAATAAAACGTCATTTCTCAGAATTTAACCTCCAAAATTTGATTGCCAATAACTTATTGCTGAAAGGCACTCTTTTCCTCTTGAAAATCTCCATTATCGTATCCATCTTTGTTTATAAGAATTATCTCATTGAGGTATGGAGATAGATATGCGCCTTGATCGTTTTACAAGTAAATTCCAAATAGCAATTTCTGATGCTCAGTCATTGGCCTTAGGTCGAGATCATCAATATATAGAACCTGTTCACCTTATGGTATCGCTGCTTAACCAAGATGGTAGTGCGATTCGTCCACTCCTAACGATGTTAGACATCGATATTGTTCAGCTTCGTTCAAAATTAAGCGAAATGCTCGACAGAGTGGCAAAAGTGAGTGGTATCGGTGGTGATGTTCAGCTGTCTAGTGCCATGGGTGTGCTATTTAACCTGTGCGATAAGGTAGCCCAGAAGCGACAAGATAGTTTTATATCTTCTGAAATCTTTCTTCTAGCAGCCATTGAAGATAGAGGCCCGCTTGGCAAGTTACTAAAAGAGCTAGGACTCACAGAGTTAAAGCTTTCTCAAGCGATTGAGCAGATCCGTGGTGGTCAAAAAGTCGATGATCAAAATGCCGAAGATAAAAGACAAGCATTAGAGAAATTCACGATAGATCTTACTGAGCGTGCGGAACAAGGAAAACTTGATCCTGTAATTGGCAGAGATGATGAAATTCGTAGAACGATACAAGTATTACAGCGCCGAACTAAGAATAACCCGGTCATTATTGGTGAACCTGGCGTGGGTAAAACTGCGATTGTCGAAGGGTTAGCGCAACGAATCATCAATAATGAAGTTCCAGAAGGTCTTCGCGGTCGTCGAGTACTTTCTCTTGATATGGGTTCATTGGTTGCTGGGGCGAAATATCGAGGTGAGTTTGAAGAGCGCCTAAAATCGGTACTCAATGAGCTATCAAAAGAAGAAGGTAACATCATTCTTTTCATTGATGAGCTTCATACCATGGTCGGTGCAGGTAAAGGCGAAGGCTCTATGGATGCAGGGAATATGCTAAAACCTGCACTCGCTCGTGGTGAACTGCACTGTGTTGGGGCGACAACCTTAGATGAATATCGTAAGTACCTTGAGAAAGATCCTGCATTAGAGCGCCGTTTTCAAAAAGTGATTGTTGATGAACCGAGCGTAGAAGATACCGTTGCTATTTTACGTGGCTTAAAAGAACGTTATGAGCTTCATCATCATGTGGAAATCACTGATCCAGCCATCGTATCGGCAGCAAGTTTATCGCATCGCTATGTGTCGGATCGCCAATTACCAGATAAAGCGATCGATTTAATCGATGAAGCAGCATCGAGTATCCGAATGCAAATAGACTCAAAACCAGAGTCACTCGATAAATTAGAACGAAAAATTATTCAACTGAAGATAGAGCAGCAAGCACTATTTAACGAACATGATGACGCAAGTGAGAAGCGTCTAAACACGATTAACTCTGAGTTGAAAGTGAAAGAGCGTGATTTTGCTGAACTAGAAGAGGTGTGGAATGCAGAAAAAGCCGCTCTTTCTGGAACGCAGCATATAAAATCTGAGCTCGAACAAGCTCGAATGGATATGGATTTTGCTCGTCGTGCGGGCGATTTAAATCGGATGTCAGAGTTACAGTACGGGAGAATTCCGGAGTTAGAGAAGCAACTAGATTTGGCCACTCAAGCTGAAATGCAGGAGATGACGCTACTCAGAAATAAAGTGACAGACGCTGAAATTGCAGAAGTATTATCGAAACAGACTGGCATTCCTGTCTCTAAGATGTTGGAAGCGGAAAAAGAGAAGCTTCTTCGCATGGAAGAGGTATTACATAAACGAGTTATTGGTCAGGTAGAAGCGGTTGAGGCGATATCTGATGCGATTCGTCGTAGCCGTGCAGGTTTGTCCGATCCGAACAAGCCAATAGGTTCATTTCTATTTTTGGGGCCAACAGGGGTAGGTAAAACTGAACTTTGCAAAACATTAGCCAACTTTATGTTCGATAGTGAAGACGCCATGATTCGAATTGATATGTCTGAGTTTATGGAGAAGCACTCTGTTGCGCGTTTAGTTGGAGCACCTCCAGGATATGTAGGGTATGAAGAAGGTGGCTATATAACCGAAGCCGTTCGCCGTAAACCATATTCTGTCATTTTACTTGATGAAGTAGAGAAAGCTCACCCTGATGTCTTTAATATATTACTCCAAGTATTGGATGATGGTCGATTAACTGACGGACAAGGTCGTACCGTTGATTTCCGAAATACTGTGGTGATCATGACATCGAACCTAGGTTCAGATCGTATTCAAGATAATTTTTCGGTTCTAGACTATTCAGGAATAAAACATGAAGTTATGGAAGTGGTTAATAAACACTTCCGACCTGAGTTTCTAAACCGAGTAGATGAAACGGTCGTATTCCATCCGTTAGGCAAAGAGCATATTAAATCTATCGCTTCTATTCAGCTTGATAGATTGGCTCATCGAATGGAAGAGAGTGGATATGAGCTTGAAGTGTCAAATAAAGCATTGGAATTAATTGCTGAAGTAGGGTTTGACCCAGTATTTGGTGCTCGTCCACTCAAGAGGGCGATTCAACAGAGTGTCGAAAATCCATTGGCTAAGGCAATATTGGCTGGAAAAATAGATTCAGATAAAAAAGTACAGCTCTTAGTAAGCAAAGATAAAATTGTAGCTCATCAAGCATAATTAATATTACGGCATTAAATAAAGGGGATTCTTACCCATTTATGGCCTATTTTTCATCGCTCTGGTTGAATTCTAGCCGAACCGACTGTGGGGAATGATTTATTTGGTTTTTACCCTTGCCTTTGATGACCAACTGCCTATAATGCGCCTCCGTTGACAGGGAAACTTATCTTAGTTTCAATGTTCAACTGAGGCAGCCAAGTTAAGATAAAAAGTGTTTGACACAATGACTTATCTAGCTAAAATGGCCGTCCGTTTTGAGCAAAGCTTAAAACAAGCTCTTTAACAATTTAGACCTATCAATCTGTGTGGGCACTCGTTGATGATAATCACTAGTTTCGT
>NZ_VTYA01000040.1:0-3689 GCF_013114135.1 Vibrio sp. 03-59-1 | reverse complement strand
TCATGGTCTTCTCCTTTTACTTCGGACCTGAACACTCCAAGCATGGCTGATAGCGATGTGAAGTGGTAGGGGGAGACCATCTCATCACCTTAATGCGGCGTTAGTTGAATAGGAAATATTTGAGTATGTTTGAAATCCCTGATACAGATAAAAAAATCAGAGCCAAAATTTCTAGCTACAAATCTGCTTTCAATCGCGAGTTGAAAGAGTATGGCTTAATTTCTGACGGTTATGGAAAAAGATACTTAATGTTCCCGCTGTTGCTAGTTCTAAATGACGGTAAGAAATCGCAAGAATATATCAATTGGCATGACTCTCAGTTTCCTGATGACGCGGGTGAACCAATTCAAATGTTATGCCGTTCTCTCATAAATTATCGTCTTGGATCACTGGAACAAGCTAGATATGAACTAGCGGAAACAATGCTATCAAATGTTTACCTTCTTCCTTGGCTTACCGGCGAAGATATTGCAATTTACGATATGTGGCATACATCCAATTTTGCAATGATTGAGCATTGTGAATATATACCGGAGAGAGTTATCGAAAGCATAACTGGAGAGGAGTTAGGTTGGATTGGTGCATGCTATAACTCAGATCGATTTTTCAAAGTTCGTACTCGATATATTGAGATATTCGCAGCTCTAAACCAAGCATCAGACCCAAAAGAACGTTCGAACTTACTTGACGAATCTTATGGACTGCTCGAAGGCTTTGAAAAATTCAACTAACAAAGCGTTTAAGACGGATTCCCAACGCATGGCGTTTTCGGCTTTCTTCATTTTAAGTGTTTATGTCACAATGGTTTAGGTAGGGTGGTTGGCGTTGCTCACCACTTAACGCGGCGTTATATTTTTTTCAGTTTCAGTGTTTACAAGGATTTAATATGAATTTGGATAAAGCTAAGAAACGTATCGCGAAACAGGTCAAAAAAGGCTTTAAAGGTTACCCTCAAATCACATTGTCTTACTTCGGTGAAAGGTCTGACTTTGCAAATGAAGTGGTTGTTCAGTTTCTTCTTGGCGAGGAATCAGAGGTTCAAGAAGAGCGTTTTTCAAGTGAAACTGATGCTAGAGAAAATGAGGTAATTCAATCTGCCTTGGTTAAAATTATCGAACGAGCCAATGCGAATTCAGTTATTGAAATTGAGGGTGTATCAATTCGTTAGTTTCGCATTTATCTGACTTTAACTGATTGATACGAAATAAAAAATCTAACAAACAATTTAAGAGTGACTCCTAACGCTTGCCGATTTCACTCCGATTTGAAATTTGTGTTTACGGTGCAATGGTTTAGTCTCGGTTTTCTAGCGTTGTCGCACCTTAATTGGGCGTTATATGCCGGTGATTAGAAAGTCGATAGCAGCTATAATTTCATTTCTGAAAGTGCTCAATTCATTGACTGGCTCACGTAAAATGGTAGCTGGAACGCTAGCCATTTGATGAGTTAGGATCACGAAGTCACCTTCATCAATGTGAATTACTGGGCATAGGTGGCTCGGAGCTTTCTTTTCTAATAACTCGATAGGTGTTAATGGGATAACTAAGCGAGTATTTAACGTATCAAGCAACTCACTCTGAACATCAACAAAGTATGGGTACGCTGTAGCAGTGCTTTTATCGTTGTTTTGGTATAGTGAAAATTGTGACATTAGAATACTCGGTAAGAATCGGAAAATAATCCGTGATTTTCAGTAAGTTCATTGCAAGCGTGAAGAGCATCTGAATTTTGTTCTAGCCATTCAGCTTTAAGGCGCTGGCTTACTTCTTTTTCGAGTGCTTTCTCCATTGTAGCTGAAAGATTTATGTTTAGTCGCTTGGCTTCAGCAAGTAATTCACTATTTAAGCTCAAATTTGCAGCTTTCTTTGGTGTTTGTGTACTATATGCGTTTCTCATGGTGGAGTCCTGTGCGTGTTGTTTGTGCGCATAAAGTATAGGTGTTAAATAAGCATATAACAAACAATTTAAGAGTGACTCCCAACGCGTGGTAATTTCACTTCGGTTTGAATTTGGTGTTTACGGTGCAATGGTTAAGCTTGGGTGTCATAGCGTTGTCGCACCTTAATTGGGCGTTAGTTTGCTAGGAGGCTAGCAGTTAACTAGCCTAAATTCGCTCTTACATCAGAAATGGTAATAAAGAGTTTATTTTCTGCATCCTGAAATGCTTGGAATCCATATCGCTCGTAGAAGTCTTTTGCACCATCTTTGGCGTCAACAATAACTACAGGGAATGCGACGCTATCACTGGCTGCCAGTAGCTTTCTGAGTGCATCAATAAGCAGCCACTCGCCAAAGCCTTTACCTTTGTAGCGTTCATCAACGGCTAATCGAGCAATTAGACCACCAGAGGTAGATGATTGGTGTTTTTTCTGTAGTTTGTCGGGTAAAGCCTTCAAATCGACTGGTGTCATTGTTAGTGTATAAAAACCAATGACATGCGAGCTATCGTTATCATCTTCTAAAACAAAAGTTCTTGTGTTGTCTTTCTTTGCTTGCTGACTCGCCATTACTTTCAGATAGTTATTAAGAGCTTCAATACCGCAGTTGAACCGATTTCTATCATGTTTTGCTTTTTCTAGAAGTACCGTGTTCATCATTGAGTTTTGCTCTCGTAACGTTCAGAAGCAGTTTTCAATTTTGTGTTGATTGTTGCAGGACGGTCTAAAGCATCCATAAGTAACATAGCATCAGCTTGGCTAAGCTTAAGGGCTTGTTCACGTTCAATAACATGCTTGGCTTTTTCGATAGCAGCACTTAGAACAAATGAGTTAATACTAGACATGCCTGCAATTGCCGCAGCTTTTGTCAGTAAGTATTGTGTATCGACATCAACTCTAGCAGTGATGCGGGGTAAAGTAGCAGCCATAATGTAATTTCCTTTTGTGTCAAAATGTCACATATGTATTATGGTCTTAAAGTGAACAGTAATCAACCGTTGTGTCACTTTGGCACGCAAACTAACAAACAATTCAACCTGACTTGCAACGCGTGGCATTTTTACTTCTAATCAGGTTTAGTGATTACGGTACAATGCAGAACCACAGTATTGCGTTGCTGCGCAAGTTAATTGGGCGTTATATTGCATAAGATTCAAAGGGTTAAATTATTCGTTTATCTTTGTTCTGCGTCCGAGCTACACACCTGTTCGTCTCGTGAAAGTTGCCATCAAAATGACCATCGCACGTAGAAAGAGTGTCGGTTAATTAGCTGCAACGTCACGCAAGTCTTCTCGTTAGTAAGTTTGCTGGCTCATGTTCATTTTGCGCGGCTTCTCTTTCGTGGGGATTTCATTGAAAGTTGTGGCTTCAGCGCACTTTGTCGTCAGGTTTCTCGTTCGAATTCTTTGTCACTTTGGCTAATCGAATGACTCCAATTTTAGCTCATTTCGTTTCTTAGCCAAGTGCGTTTTGTTGTCTATGATTGAGTTTCGAACTATCCGTTTTACTTCTGAGTTCACAGCCAGTAGATTTGTAACCAATTCAGCACGTTGGCGCTAAACTTGGCTCTGTCGTGCGGGCAATATAACAAACAATTTAAGAGTGACTCCTAACGCTTAGCGAGTTCACTCTGGTTTGAATTTTGTGTTTACGGTGCAATGGTTTAGTTTGGGTGTTATAGCGTTGTCGCACCTTAATTGGGCGTTATATTGCATAAGATTCAAAGGGTTAAATTATCCGTTTATCTTTGTT
>NZ_VTYA01000039.1:0-3929 GCF_013114135.1 Vibrio sp. 03-59-1 | reverse complement strand
CTTTGAACGAGCTACATCATTCGTGCCAAGCATCATATGACTAAACATACACTTCCTTTTGATTTCATTGATATTAGAGATTCTAATTTAGAATGTTCATTTATAGATATCTAGGAGTAATGTGCTCTGCGCACTAACGCCCAATTAAGGTGCGACAACGCTGTAACACCCAAACTAAACCACTGCACCGTAAACACAAAATTCAAACCGGAGTGAAGCAGCCAAGCGTTAGGAGTCACTCTTAAATTGTTTGTTATGTAACAAGTGTTCCTCTAATAGGGCTGATTGTATATAGGTTGTCATCATCTAAACTGATTGTTAAACCTAAACAGAAAAGCACATCTCTGTATAAATATTCAAATTCATTAAGAAGTCCCATCGCTAGTTCAGCGTCACTTTTTGTACATACTTTTCCCTTATGTACTATCTCATTTCTAACTTTTTGTATATAAGAACGTTCTTGCCATATAGTCAATTTTGCACCTTCACGTTTAAAGTCACAGACATTATCTGTAACCGCAAAAAGTGAATCAAACACCCAGAAGACAAAACGATTAAACCTATCTAAACCACTCTGTTTGATCACCGCATCACACATGAACTTGCTGATCATTTTATCGCTAACTAAGCAACTAATGACAGGTCTTAATATGACTTCTTTAATGAGGACTTCTATCGCGGAAACAGCTAACACAACAGTTGCCATATCATTAACACCTCTAACATCTAAGGTACCATAGACTAAGTGTCCTAAGTTCTCACCGCAATGCGGGGACTCGTCATAATATTCTCTAATACGGTCTTTCGTATAACGAATTGCTACGTCGTCCCTTTTCGACAAATATTCTTCGAGTTCCGCTATGGATTCTAAATAATCTTCATAAGTTGAATCGGAGTCTAACTCTGTACTACTCATTTATTTGTCCCGAATTAAAATAATGCTTCAAGTGGTTGTTTTTGTTACATAACGCCGCATTAAGGGGTAAACAACGCCTCCACCCAACCTAAAGCATTGTACCGTAAACACTAAATTTGAAGTAGATGCAAAAATGCCGAGCGTTGAGAATCCCTCTTAAATGCTTTGTTATATGTAGGGTGCATAACCAACAATTTTCAACTCTAGACAATGTTCAAATGAGTTCAAACTCTGCGCATGGAGTCCCTTGATGATATTTCATTTGCCAGGCTTGACCAGTAAAGACCCAGATCGACGAACGCTTAGAAAACGCGCTAACTTCACCTAAATTTGAAACCCATACTGATTTGTATAAAAGTAACTGAACTGAAGGTTCTAACAGAATACACTCAAAATCTTGAGAGTGAATGTGACCATTTGAAGGCTCTTCATTTTGCATCATTCTCATAATAGAAAAGTAATCAAAACTACGCCCCGAACGCCCAACCTCTTTAAAGCTAGAATGAAGCAACCTTGCTACTTCATTTGGATCTTGCCTAATTTCATACTGATGTAGAGCGATTTCCTGCTCAATTAGAACTTCCATTATTTCTCCAATGCTGAAAAAACATATAACGCCCAATTAAGGTGTGAAGCACACGACCACGACACACAATTTGACCACCGTACACACTGAACTTAACCCAAACTAAAAATGCCAAGCGTGCTGAATCACTCTTAAATTGTTTGTTAGTTGCACAATGCGCACTGAATTTTTTGTTTATTATCAGTGATATATTCTATGTCATTTAGATAAGCTTGAAGATGACCTTGCTCTATGTTTTCAGCAAAGGATTCATTACCATTTTCAGCCTCACTTCGCATGAACGAGACTAACGCCTCTAATCGCTGAACCATTACGTCGGCTAATTGATTTCTTTCGGACTCACTTGCACCGTAACTATCACAGAACAACTTAGCTCTAACCACCTGTTCTGAGATTGAACCTAGCTTGTCATTATTATCCGTTTTGAAAGGAGACCAACAATAAACTGAATAAGCTAGATCCCATATTCTTGGGGCTGGGTGTGCAGTATCAAAGTCAAATACACCAATAACTTTACTCTCTGACAGAGCAACATTGTATGGAGTAAAGTCACCATGACAGATAACCTCAAAAGGTTCTCTTGGCTCTAGCATCCACTCGCTAGCATTAATATCAATCTTCTCCAAAAGTGGCACTGTTGAGTCATGTATTTTACGTAATAATTCACCCGCAGAAATGAGGGCGTCAGTAGTGGCGATTGCACCGACTAACGGATAATTATAAGTCTTACCTGCGACAAAACTTAAGATTTCCTGATCTTGATTTACACCAAGGAATCTTGGACATTCACTCACATTCTCTTGCTCAAGTTGCTTCAAAATACGGTGAATTGTAGGGCTCCACGGTTGAAGGGGTCGATAGACAACTTCACCATCTCGATATATTGCGGATTCTCTTCCGCCTGATAATTCTTCCACGAAACCTCCCTGTGCAACTAACGCCCAATTAAGGTGCGACAACGCTATAACACCCAAGCTAAACCATTGCACCGTAAACATAAATTTCAAATCAGAGTGAACTCGCCAAGCGTTAGGAGTCACTCTTAAATTGTTTGTTAGTTGCGTTCTATCCACGACTGCGGAACTTCAAAAATGTCTAGCTCGTAGGTCTTTGCGTTGTAGACTTTATTACTTTCCGTTAAATATGTAACTGCAACATCACAATCCAGAATTGATTTAATTTGAGCCAAA
Source organism: Vibrio sp. 03-59-1 (assembly GCF_013114135.1). Lineage (NCBI taxonomy): Bacteria > Pseudomonadati > Pseudomonadota > Gammaproteobacteria > Vibrionales > Vibrionaceae > Vibrio > Vibrio sp. 03-59-1. Next base: position 1,237 of record NZ_VTYA01000039.1, on the reverse strand, counting down.
CAAATAAGTTGAGATTTTGAAATACGATCTGATTCTTTTTTCACTTCGACGAATAGTACTGAGCCATCCTCTTTGTACAGCATTAAATCGGGCTCTCCAGAAGTTAACCCTTGCCTTAAAGCTTTGAAAATCGTTAATCGAATTGGATCAATGTACTTTGCGACAATCGCCCGACCTTGGTCATATTTTACATTATTTGGTTCCCAGTCCCCGAGTGCGTAATAAGCGGTTCCTTGCCAACCTGCATCCAAATACTGTTTCAGAGCAAAATATTCTCCAAAGTGATAACGAGGCTGATTGTACACTTCGTTTGGTACAAATAATGACTCAGGGATCCACTCTTTATGACCAATTTTCCACTCATCAAGCATTGACTGTGGATATGAGAAAACCGTTTCTTTGACGTTAAACTTCATACTTATCCCTTCGAGCAACTAACGCCCAATTAAGGGGTGAACAACGCTACCACCCTACCTAACGCATTGTACCGTAAACACTAAAATTGAAGTAGAAGCAAAAATACCAAGCGTTGAGAATCCCTCTTAAATTGTTTGTTAGTAGGTCAACTCCAAGGGAGCACCTGTACGTTATGCCACCTAGCCTTATAGCCAGCGGTCATTGTGTTGTAGTTAGCTTCTGTCATTGCTTTTTTGTTAGGTTTGATCAACATATTAAATGCGTCCTCTAACCCATAAGGGGAAAACAACTTAATGTTTCCTGAGCTATCTAGTGTGAACCCAATAGCAAAGGCAGAAAGCCAAGATTCGATACCTTGTTCAACCCGCTCGTATGCCTGTATGGAACAGCCAAACTTCTTGGAATATCGCTCATGTATGATTGCTTGGTTTTTTACATCAACGTCGACGACACCATGACTTAACCGTGAACAAATACGATTTTTGAATTCATCTTCGTTAGCATGATTAGAGCTGTCAAAATAGACAACATCAAAGTCTTTAACTTGAGCAAGAAGCGGTTTACTTTCGATACTATTCCAGATGATTTGAGTAATAGCACCGCCTGCAATATAAAAGTTTGGCAACCCTACTTCCAGGCACACTTCAGCTGTTTCGATCAACTCTGGAACTTGGTGAATTAGATGCTTGAGTTTTTGTTTATTCATCCTGACCTACTAACGCCGCGTTAAGTGGTGAGCAATGCTACCACTGCACTCAAGACATTATGCCATAAACACTGATGCATATCTTTGAACTGAAGCCGCCAAGCGTTGCGAATC
>NZ_VTYA01000038.1:0-6563 GCF_013114135.1 Vibrio sp. 03-59-1 | reverse complement strand
ATAGACATAATGACCCCCACGAGGTGCTAGCCTCCAATTTCGTGGGTTAGCTTAAAGCCAGAGCCATAATTAGTGTGTCAAACAGCTAAATTTGGAGACTAGCATGAATAACGATAGCATAATTTTTATTGGCTTAGATACGCATAAATCATTTATCCAAGTCGCCACCTTGCAAGAGCAACGCGGGGCTAAACCTGAGCATTTAGGACGGATAAAGTCCAATAAGTCCGCCCTCATTAAACTCGCACAACAGTTGCAATCGAAATATCCAAAAGCCACACTTCACTTCATTTATGAAGCGGGGCCATGTGGGTACTGGACATACCGCTTACTGACCAGTCTTGGTCACTGTTGTTATGTTATCGCCCCTTCACTTATTCCCAAGAAATCCGGCGACCGAGTAAAAACTGACAAACGGGATGCAGCAAAGCTGGCTCAACTTTTTAAGGCCGAAGAGCTGACTCCTATTTACGTGCCCGAAGCGGAAGATGAAGCCATTCGCGATCTTTCCCGAGCCCGAGAAACGGCCATGAAGGACTTAAAAGATGCGAAGTTCCAACTAAAAGGCTTTCTTCTTCGTAATAACATTCAAGCGACGGTAAACGATAACTGGTCTAAAAAGCATCTACGGTGGCTAACAGACCTCATTTTACCTCACCATAGCCAGCAAATAGTGCTTCAAGAAATGATCATCACCATCAGTGAGCGAATGCAAAGGTTACAACGGATGGACAATGAGCTGCTCCATCAAGTAAAAAACTGGCGCTACTATCCTGTCGTGAAAGCGATCCAAGCGATGCGGGGCGTGCGACTTCTCGTCGCTCTCGGCACCATTGCTGAACTGGGCGATTTACGCCGTTTCGACCACCCCAGAAAACTCATGGCTTACCTAGGGTTAGTGCCTACCGAAAGTTCCAGCGGTGGGAAAACTCGACGCGGCAGTTTAACCAAGTGTGGTAATAGTCGAGCGAGGCGATTACTCATCGAGGGCGCTCACACTTATAAACACAAAGCAAACATCTCAGTTGAATTGCAACGAAGACAAGAAGGTCTACCGAAAGAGATTGTCGATATTGCTTGGCACGCACAACAAAGGTTATGCCGTCGTTACCAGCGTTTACTGCAAAAAGGTAAACACAGAAATATCGTCGTCGCTGCAATAGCACGAGAGATGATCGCTTACATCTGGGCAATCGCAAGAGAAGTAGTCGTAAGCGAAGCCGATCCAAAAGCTCGAATAGCAAGGCTACCGGCATGAGAAAAGAATTAGTGTTATCGCATTGGATGAAGCATCGGGTGTGGCGCAACCACCGACGGCGTTAGGACGGCAATAAAGCTCACGCTTTATTGAACTTCATCTATGCGTTAACACTATCCCAAAATAAACAAAAGGCTCTGAAATGTGGGAGCAGAAACTTCTACGCTTATATTTGACAAAGGGGGTCATATCAACGCCCAATTAAGGTGCGACAACGCTATAACACCCAAGCTAACCCATTACACCGTAAACACAAATTTCAAATCGGAGTAAACTCGCCACGCGTTGGGAGTCACTCTTAAATTGTTTGTTATATTGCCCGCACGACAGAGCTAAGTTTAGCGTCAAGGTGCTGAATTGGTTACAAATCTACTGGTTCTGAACTCAGAAGTAAAACGGATAGTTCGAAACTCAACCATAGACAACAAAACGCACTTGGCTAAGAAACGAAATGAGCTGAAATTGGAGTCATTCGAAGAGCCAGAATAGCAAAGAATTCGAGCGAGAAACCTGACAACAAAGTGCGCTGAAGCCACAATTCTCAATGAAGTACCCACGAAAAGAAGCCGCGCAAAATGAACTTGAGCCAGCAAAACTTACTAACGAGGAGACTTGCGTGACGTTGCAGCTAATTAACCGACAAACATTCTACGTGCGATGGCCATTTTGATGGCATTTCTCACGAAAAGAACAGGTGTGTAGTTCGGACGCAGAACAAAGATAAACGGATAATTTAACCCTTTGAATCTTATGCAATATAACGCCGCGTTAAGTGGTGAGCAACGCAACCACCATACCTAAACCATTGTGACATAAACACTTAATTCAAAGTAAGCCGAAAATGCCAAGCGTTGGGAATCCGTCTTAAACGCTTTGTTATGTGAATACCTATCACGCGCCAAGAAGCGGCAAGTTTTTTCGTTGTTGATATGTTAAGGCAAGCTCTAAGCATTGTTCGAGCTCTAATGCTGGCAATGGCTCTGATAAGCTTAATACGATTGCTCTATTACCTTGAAACTGCAATACATCGCCATGCAACTCTCGAAATGTGTCGACAAGTTTCGTTTGGCAGTTGAAGAATATGTAATAGCTGTTTGGTGACTTTAATTTCCAGTCAATACGTACTGGGCTACCCGTCATTACGCTGTAACTTGGCTCACCCCATTTCAAAGACTCTTCAACTTCACCTAAGTCTAAGTCCGAAGAGAGTTTTAGGATTAGAGAACGCAACTCTTCGAGCCGAACTCGAACATTTTCTGGGTACTCGTCGAAACGATTTTCTACTACCTTGTCCACTGAAACCTCCAATTCACATAACGCCCTGTTAAGGGGTGAGCAACGCAATACCGAAGTCGCCGCATACCGCCTTAAACACTAAAACCAACGCATAGTGAAAATGCCACGCGTTGCGAATCCCTCTTAAACAGATTGTTATACATTTTGTTCACGCGCCAACCGTCCTTTAGGTTTGTACTCTTGGAGCAGCTCACGAACCATAAACTGATAATCCGGATGCTTTTTAAAACTATAAGAAATAAAAAACGCTTTCGTAGCTTCCGCCGAACTCAAGTGTTTAATTTCTCCGACATTTTCACCTACAACTAAGCTAAATTTAACACCAGGAATGTAAAATATATGATGGTGATAACCTAATTTTTTGGATGAAGTGGGAAAAGAGATTTTGGGCATAATATCTTCATCGGTATCTACGTAAACCGCTAGATATGCGTTCGAAGGAAACTCTTGCTCCCCAAGGAGGTAACGACGGAATTCTTCTTGGTAACGAGAACCCAGTGACTTTTGATTAGCATTTTTTTCCATTGGCCAAGCAGAAGCGCGCCAAACGATACTTGCTGCAAAATATAGATAGCAGTCAGTATTAGGGAAATCATTCTGGATTGGGTTAAACCAACACTCTCCTTTGATACTAGCAAATTGCTTTGCACTTTTGAGGCGCTCTAGAAGCGGGAGCTTACCAGTGCCAGCATGGCACTCTGACACGACAGAATTTTCCCCTAGGCGAGAAAAGCGCAATTCACACTCAGAGCAAAGAAAATGTGAAGTAACTTGAAAGTCAGTATAGATTGATGATTTATCATGGCTTTGATTTAAAACTAGATCATCACCGTCGAAAGCCCCTTTCAGTTTTTTATAAAGCGCCTTTGGCATAAGATGACTATTTCTTAACTCTTTGTGTTCTAAACAAAGACCGCATTGACCTAACCTCAAAGTTCCACCTTTCATTAAATGTATAACGCCCAATTAAGGTGCGACAACGCTATAACACCCACGCTAAACCATTACGCCGTAAACACTAGATTCAAACCGGAGTGAACTCGCCAAGCGTTAGGAGTCACTCTTAAATTGTTTGTTATATTGCCCGCACGACAGAGTCAAGTTTAGCGCCAACGTGCTGAATTGGTTACAAATCTACTGGTTCTGAACTCAGAAGTAAAACGGAAGTTCGAAACTCAACCATAAACAACAGAACGCACTTGGCTAAGAAACGAAATGAGTTGAGATTGGAGAAATTCGATTAGCCAAAGTGACAAAGAATTCGAGCGAGAAACCTGACAGCAAAGTGCGCTGAAGCCACCATTTTCAATTACCCCCCCCCCCAAAAAAGAAGCCGCGCAAAATGAACTTGAGCCAGCGAAACTTACTAACGAGGAGACTTGCGTGACGTTGCAGCTAATTAACCGCCACACTTTCTACGTGCGATGGTCATTTTGATGGCAACTTTCACGAAACGAACAGGTGTGTAGCTCGAACGCAGAACAAAGGTAAACGGATAATTTAACCCTTTGAATCTTATGCAATATAACGCCGCGTTAAGTGGTGAGCAACGCAGAACACCACACCTAAACCATTGTGCCGTAAACACTAAAGCTGAATCAAACCGAGAACGCCGAGCGTTGGGAATCCGTCTTAAACGCTTTGTTATGTGAATGTTCTCTATACACTAATCAACTCTACGACTACGTCTCGTGGGATTTCACCGAAGTCATTAGCTACCAATATATGTTCATTATCTTCTGGTATTGCAGGATGTTCGATATGCTCATTAACAGAAATGATAGAAACACCTTATTTTTCAAGCAAACCTATATCGATTTTGTAAACATAGCCATTACAGCTACCATTTTTTGTTGCATAATATTCAGCTCGTTCAAAGTATGGTGTGAATGAAAGACCAGAAGTTGGATAGCCTTTTTGTTCCAGCTGATGAAGTATCGCAGTATTAATTGTTGAAGCTCCCATGGTAATTCCTGATCCCATAGTCGCATGAGGAGATCCCATATATACAGGCGCACAAAAATTTTCGTGTGGCGTTTTAGGGATGAGTTTTCCATCTCGTTCATTGAAGAAATGGATATTTGCACCACGATATAAGTATTTCATATATTAAATTTTGTCCGTTAATTTTAATCTAGGAAGACTGAACCCGAGTATTCACATAACGCCGCGTTAAGGTGTGATGCACGCTTGGCTATACTTGAGCGAAGCGAAACTGCCAAGCGTGAGGAATCACTCTTAAACGCTTTGTTATGTGCTATTTTTGACCATCATACGCCAAAGCTGCACTCTTCAGTTGCTGAATGTCCGAGGCACACAGATACCGCTTTAATGCTTCAAACTTCTCCAAAGGCCAATCGTAGATTCGCATTTGCAGTAGCTCAACAACAATCGGTTCATCAAAACGATATTTAACTAATTTCGCGGGCGTTCCTCCAACAACACTATAGGGAGCGACATCTTTGGTTACTACGCTATTTGCTGCAACTATCGCACCTTCTCCAATAGTTACGCCAGGCATAACCATTGACCTAATCCCGAGCCACGCACCATCATGGATAAAGGTATCACCTTTACCGATATAAGCTTCATCAATGTAATCCATAAATGGGTACAAGCAGAACCAATCCGCTCTATGGGTATGATTACCACCCATTAAGATAACCACTTCTGCACCAATACAAACATAATCACCAATATGGAGCTTATCTATTTTCCACCTTGGTTCCCAATTACGACTAACTTCATCACCGTGAAGATATCGAACAACAGATTCTTCAAACCCGCTATCCCAGCAATCACTGTAATAACTGTGAGTACCTTTGATAGAAATATTAGGGTTAGTTACCACCTCATGGAGTAACTGAAATTTTGACCAATGCTTTTTTTGCATACGAGACCTCAAGCAAATGTTAAATAACAAGAATTATTGAAATAACACTATGCCGTCAGTGAATGCGAGGCTGCTTTAAAAGAGGAATAAGTTTCATAAAAAACACCGTAAAGTGGAAGAAATTGATGATAGCACATAACGCCGCATTAAGGTGTGAGCGGCGCTTGGCTATACTTGAGCGAAGCGAAAACGCCAAGCGTTGCGAATCACTCTTAAATGCTCTTGTTATGCAGAATTTTCCAACCACTTTAAGAACCAGCTTGTAGATTCAGTAGCCCTGATAATAGTTAAAGGCTTTCCTGACCAACGCCCTACTCCCTCATCAGCTAGAAGCCCTTTGGCGATTAGATCTGCACAATAGACTTTTAGAGCAATTTCGTTAATTGAAGGAATTAACTCTTGTAGCAACTCGATTGGATAAACTTCTTGATTGAAACCTGTTTTAACTTTTTCTTCGAGGGCTGCAACTCGCATACCTTTGAATGCTTCAAGGAATGATGGCTCTAGGTCGGATATTGTTTTTAGAATAACTATATGACTTTCGGTTAAAGAAGCTACAAAATCCAACATAGCTTCAGTTTCATCCCATGCTTCAGTATGTTTGACTGAGTTAGAAAGCACTGTTGCTAGCCATTTAATCTTTGTTTCGGTACGGCTAGTCAAAGCCATTTGACACGCTTTAGAAGTTAAAAGCATAAACTGTTCTTCTGAGTCAGAACTTAACACTACGCTTTCAAGCTTTGCTAACTGTGACTGAAGCTCACCAATTAGTGTATTAATGCGCTCCTGAGCATATTTAGTAGATGGCATTGTTACGAAAGCATCAATAATACCTCCAATAGGGAGCATCATCATTAACCCTCTTGTTACTGCCGAATTTCCGTAAAGAGTGGAAACCTTTTGAACTAGAGTTAACTCTTTGCTTTGACCAACTTCAAGCTTATTGAACTCTGCCATATGTCCTCTTTTTCTGCATAACGCCGCATTAAGGGGTGAACAACGCCTCCACCCCACCTAAAGCATTGTACCGTAAACACTAAATTTGAAGTAGATGCAAAAATGCCAAGCGTTGAGAATCCCTCTTAAATGCTTTGTTATATTGCCCGCACGACAGAG
>NZ_VTYA01000037.1:0-7561 GCF_013114135.1 Vibrio sp. 03-59-1 | reverse complement strand
TAAATCTCTTAATGACGCATATTTTTGAATTTCTTCTAGCGGCATCCCAGTGTCTTTGAGTCGTTTAACAAAGTTCACCCAATCAACATCTCTGTTTGAGTAAACTCGGTGACCGCTGCTATTTCTTTGGATTTGTTTGAGCAAACCAATTTTTTCATAGTATCGAAGAGTGTAAGACGATAACCCAACTACACCCGAAAATTTTTTCATGTTCATTTTTTACCTTCTCACTAAATTCCTCTTCATGAGCGAAAATAACTAATGGCTTCATAAACACTACACCGCTTAAAATTAATAGGCCAAGTAACCAGTTGTAAAAACGTTTTAAGCGCAATAGCTGACAAACTCTGGGGCAGAATAAGCTAGAAGTTGGGCATGAAACCTTAGTCCTTGTGAACATGTCGGTGGATAAAAATTAGTTAGCCAAATCGCAGTGAAGACTTCTTTAATTATCGTCCACCAAAGATCAAACAAAGCGAACTAATCGGCTCGCTTTGTTATTACTTCATTATGATTTTTATTTTAGAGGGTCGTTGTCTGGCAACGCATTATGAACCCAAAGAGCTAACCTGTGTTTGATGTTTGCACCGTCGAGTTTGCTATCAGGTAACGGCGTGATTTGTTTGGCATCAACCAAAAACAGGTAAATGGCTTTTACTCTGTCGGGCTGTGGTGACTGAGGGAGGTTAAAGCCTTGCATCTTTGCCATCTTCCCGCCAATATCAAGTGCCTTTTTAATCAGTTTGTCTTCATTATGTAGCTTGGAACTTTTTGACATTGATAAAATCCTCTTTTCACTTTAATTAAGAGTACATTAACTATCACCTGCGGCATGTTAATAAGCTCTCATATTGATAAAATCACATAACGCCATCTTTCAACTGATTCAAAAAAGATCTTAACCATTTGTCTTCAGCATAGTAAAAAACCGCTAGAAAGTGCTGTGTTTAAATTAGTCATTCTAAGTAGAGTTCTTCAATAAGACGTAAGTCAATATCTCGCTTTCTGCTGGGCATATTTTTTATTTCGCCAGTTGGTATCGAGTGCTTCGTCCTGCTCCTGTCTTGATTAAACAATTCTGATCGACCAAAGTGGCTAAATGGCGTGTTGCTGTTGGCTTACTGACTTTCGCCACCTTGTGATACTGAGAGGTATTGATACCATCAGAAAAGTCACCATCAAGCATCCGATTCAGCACTTTAACTTGTTCTTTTGCTAGCTTAGTTTGGTCTATATGGCGCCAAAAATTGGTCTTAAATATGGTTTGGTCGATCTCTTTTAATACTTCATCAAAAGTTTCGTTTAAGGTATTAAAAAACCAAACGAGCCAAGTCGTGATATCTATATTTCCTTTCTGAGTTTGCTCTAAGGTTTCGTAATAGCTTTTACGGTTAGCTAAGATCCCCACAGACATCGCGTAAAAACGTACAGATTGCTGCTCCGCTTGGGCCAATGCTAAGTCTGTCAGCAAGCGAGTGATTCGCCCGTTACCGTCATCCAATGGGTGCAAAGTGACAAACCATAAATGCGTAATTGCAGCTCGAAGTAGAGGATCAAGCGAGGCGTCATGCTTTGAGTCATTAAACCACTGAATGAACAGTTTTAACTCCGCATCAAGAATCTCTCGCCCTGGAGCTTCAAAGTGAACAATTGGTCTATCGATTCTTCCTGATACCACTTGCATCGGAGCGGTGCCTCGAAGCTGGCCACCAATAACTGGGTTAAATAAAGTGTAGCCCTTGGGGAAGAGTTTATCGTGCCAGTGTAAGATCCGGTCTAATGTAAGAGGTATATCGAGGTTCTCTACAGCATCAAGCATGATTTCTGCAAGCCCATCGGTTTGTTCTGTGGTTGGAAAAGGGCGTTCTTCTGTTAAGCCAAGCTTATTTGCCAAAGATGAACGTACAGAGAATGCATTGAGTTTCTCGCCTTCAATAGCACTTGAATGGACGATGTTTGCCAGTAAGGTATCAAGCATGCTCTTTTTTTTATCCTGAGACTGGCTAGTGACCTTCCCAAGTAATATGCCTTGATTAAGCCGAGTTTGCCTAAGCAGCGGCTCAATTAACGTTTTATCCCAGTTAAAATTAGGCCAATCTGATTGTTTCCATATCCACATAGCTTCACCTTGATTTGAAAACTTACATTATTCAAATCATATTATGATGCGTTTATGGCCCTTATTCAAATCAAAATATGATTAGATGTTACTTTGTATTCTAATCATATCTTCGACATTGGGCACCTGTGAGGAGCTTTAAGGATCTTAGAGAACATAGAAAAGACTCTCTATCAAAGAGGTGTGATGAATATTAGTGCCACACATGGTCATTTTATCCTTCCAGATAAAGAAAAAGGCCGAACGTATTTACGTCCAGCCTCTATGTTCCAGTGAAGTACCGATTTAGGTATGAATGCTTATCCGAATGGCATTAATACCTAAAGGTTGGTGTCGTTATATCTAGTGCTTGTTGAGTACAGCTTGAATCGCCTCATCTAACTCCGCTTGAATCTCTTTCGACAAGCGACCAAACTCATACGAAAAATTGCGGCCTTTTACTTTCTTACGTGCGAACATCCCTTTGCTATCAAATTGAGCGAGAGGGGTGACTTGTGCTTTGTCTGATTCTTGTTTGGCTTCAGCAATCTTTAACTCTGATTTGATACTAGTAATTAGCGCTTCTTTGATGTCTTCTTGGCTCTGCTCAGGCTGAGCATTGACAACTTTGGTCTCTACTTTTTGAATGAAGCTAGTGAGCTCTTTATTGTTTTCATTGAAAGTTTTCATTACCTTCGATAATACAGAGTAATCAGTATGAGAAAGCTCATTTACTACTGGGAATAGGGCCACTAACTTACTATCGATACTGGCGGCTTTCAATGCTCGACCTACGGCTTGACGGCTAATGTTTAAAATTTTGGCGACATCTTCTTGAGTCAGTTCGCCGCTGTCCATGAGTATTTTACACTGCAGACCAATTTCACGCTGGTTATGTTCTTTCGCAGTTTGCAACTGCTTCGCTAAGGCTTTTGCGTCTGCAGTTGAAATGTCATCTTTAGTCACAAGAGTTCGGAAGGTGTTGATGCGTCCATCCTGAAGTAAAAACCAAGCGCGGCGACGAGATCCATCCAGGACATCGATTTGACCATCCATTTCTCGGCCAACCGCAGGGTAGAACTGTTGGAATTCTAATGAATTAAGATCTTCTAAAGATTCCGTGGTTAGCAAAGACTGATCACGGCCATTCACATCAAAGGTAACAAAGGTATTATCGCGCACTTGCTCGTGTGACAATGTCACTTCATTAAATGTAGCTGTTGCTCCTGAAGCTAACGTCCATTCGATACTCTGACCAACAGATTCAATACCAAAGTGCGCTTTAAGGTAATCGGCGCTGCTTTCACCTGCTTTGATTAGTTCATCGCTAAGTTGACGAGTCAGTGATTCTACGTTCGCTTTGGCTGCGCCTTTTTGGGCTTCCGCTGATCCTGCTGTATTACCTAACGGGCTTGCGCCACCTCTTTTCTTCGCCATTATGCTTGCTCCTGCTCGCGCCATACATTTAATAAGTCACGCAAGATCTGGCTTGTCACTTCATAGCTATTTTGTTGCGCGGTTTGGAAAGTTGCTTTGCTTTTCGGGTACTCACTTTTTGACATATCAAAGACGGTGGAGAGTAGGGAAGAAGCTTGGCGGATCGCCTCACTATGCTTGAACTCTTTTGAGTAAAGATAAGGTGAGAAATGATCGTAAAGGCTGTTCATTAATTCAGTGGTGGTTGAACTGTCACGGTGATTAGTGAGCAGTATTTTCATGAAGTCATAGCCTTCATGTTGTGCATTCGCAAGTAGCGCCCACACCTGTGGGATATAACTGAAATAGGAACAGGTGGCATCGATGTCATTTTCAGTAATTGAAAGCGGGAACACCACGCTTGTCGCGGCAAAGTACGCGTTATAAGTGGCATAGCCAAGTGATGGAGGTGTATCAATTAAGATGATGTCGAACTCATCTTTCACGGCATCGATGATCTCATCAAGGATAGAGTAGGGCGACGCGAGCGTGTGACTAAATACCTGCTCATGGAACCAACCTTCAATCGCTCGATCGGATTGCGATGCGGGTAAAATACGCAAATTTGGAATGGTCGTTTCTAAAAAGGCTTCTGATACTGCATCTTGATAAGTTTCACCTTCGTCAAGATCGAAAGTTCGCATCATGAGATCGCCAACCGACAAGTTGCCTTCTTGTTCGGCTTCTGGTGCGTAATACATAGAGAGCGTGGCTTGGCCATCCATATCGATAAGGCCGACTCGATACTCTTGGTGGAACTCTGTTGCAAGGCCGGAAGCAATCGTCGCCGCTGAAACGGTTTTGCCGACTCCACCTTTCTGGTTTTGGATCACCACGACTTGCGTTTTTTGCTTATCACTGCGCGAGAACTTTGGATCTTTACGTAGATTCTCTGGCAGTAAATCACGTACACGGTACATTTCAGAGATATCAATCGACCACTGAGAGTCTTCATGGCGGCGAGGGTCTATCTCTGTGGCGGTCACGTAACGATCTAGCGTTTTGGCATCAATACCAAGGTAAGCCGATGCTTCAGCTCGGGTAAAGTTTCGTAACTCTTTGCGGTGATTGGCTAAAAGACGTTGGTTACGGCGTTTAATGTAGCCGTCAGCCCCTTCTTTTAGCTGTTGAAACGTAGTGGTGGTTTGTAAGGTATCCATTTCAGCCTCCGTGTAGGAATAAAAAATAGTATATCCCTTAATATTTGAGGTTGGTAGTTAAAAATGGGGTATTTGTTGTTTTTTATTTGATTATGTTGTTGGTTTGTTTTTATAGGTGAACCATGACAAGTAAGAAGAAACGTATTATCCATTCTTCTGAATTTAAAGCAGAAACCCTGAAGCTGGCAGAGAAAGTAGGAGTTGCTGCAGCTGCAAGACAGCTCTCGTTACATGAATCTCAGATCTACGGTTGGCGAAAAGCCACAAAGAAGAATTCTAATATTAGCCAACAGTTTCAGATAGCTGTACTTAGCGCTATATCTGCAATGGTTTAGTTTGGGTGTTATAGCGTTGTCGCACCTTAATTGGGCGTTATATTGCATAAGATTCAAAGGGTTAAATTATCCGTTTATCTTTGTTCTGCGTCCGAACTACACACCTGTTCTTTTCGTGAAAAATGCCATCAAAATGACCATCGCACGTAGAATGTTTGTCGGTTAATTAGCTGCAACGTCACGCAAGTCTCCTCATTAGTAAGTTTTGCTGGCTCAAGTTCACTTTGTGCGGCTTCTTTTTCGTGGGGACTTCATTGAAAGTTGTGGCTTCAGCGCACTTTGTTGTCAGGTTTCTCGCTCGAATTCTTTGTCATTTAGGATAACCGAATGACTCCAATTTCAGCTCATTTCGTTTCTTAATCTAGTGCGTTTTGATGTCTATGATTGAGTTTCGAACTATCCGTTTTACTTCTGAGTTCAAAGTCAGTAGATTTGTAACCAATTCAGCACCTTGGCGCTAAACTTGGCTCTGTCGTGCGGGCAATATAACAAACAATTTAAGAGTGACTCCTAACGCTTGACGATTTCACTCCGATTTGTAATTTGTGTTTACGGTGCAATGGTTTAGCTTGGGTGTTATAGCGTTGTCGCACCTTAATTAGGCGTTATATTGCATAAGATCCAAAGGGTTAAATTCTCCGTTTATCTTTGTTCTGCGTTCGAGCTACACACCTGTTCGTTTCGTGAAAGTTGCCATCAAAATGACCATCGCACGTAGAAAATTTGACTGTTAATTAGCTGCAACGTCACGCAAGTCTCCTCGTTAGTAAGTTTTGCTGGCTCAAGTTCATTTTGCGCGGCTTCATTTTCGTGGGAGTTGCATTAAAAATTGTGGCTTCAGCGCACTTTTCCGTCAGGTTTCTCGCTCGAATTCTTTGTTATTCTGGCTCTTCGGGTGAGTCCAATTTCAGCTCATTTCGTTTCTTAGCCAAGTGCGTTTTGTTGTCTATGATTGAGTTTCGAACTATCCATTTTACTTCTGAGTTCAAAGCCAGTAGATTTGTAGAAAATTCAGCACGTTGGCGCTAGACTTGGTTCTGTCGTGCGGGCAATATAACAAACAATTTAAGAGTGACTCCTAACGCTTTCCGATTTCACTCCGGTTTGAAATTTGTGTTTACGGTGCAATGGTTTAGTTTGGTGTTATAGCGTTGTCGCACCTTAATTGGGCGTTAGCTGCAATCGGTATTTTGGAGTTTAAACCAGATGTATAAATTAGAAATTTTCTGTACACCAGAGCAACAAGACCAAGTTCTTAGTACTTTACATGAGTCAGGTGTCGATAAAATCGGAAACTATGACCATTGTTGGGCTATTGGCTCAGTTATAGGCTCTCATCGAGCTCTAGATGGCTCAACTCCCGTATTCGGAAACAAAGGAAAAGTAGAAAACTACCCATTGTTAAAAGTAGAAATTAATGTGTCAAAGAACCAAGTGAAACCTATAGTTGATCAGCTTCGAGTGTGCTTAGGTTGGGAAGAGCCTTTAGTAAATGTCATCAAAGTTTATAACTCAGAGTTTAATCTTTGATGGTGGAGTTTGCAGCTAACAAACAATTTAACCTGACTTGCAACGCGTGGCAGTTTTACTTCTAATCAGGTTTAGTGGTTAAGGTGCAATGCAGAACCTTTGTATTGCGTTGCTGCGCAAGTTAATTGGGCGTTATAACAAATTTAAATAAAGGAAAGTTATGTACAAATGTCCGAAGTGTTCTTCTGAGGATACTTATAAAGAAAAAATTAACGGTATGGATACAGGTGATAGGGTTTGCAGAAGTTGTGGTCATATAACGTCAGCCTCTTCATTTAAAAAGAACAGTGATAGGGCTGTTGGCGCTGCGACTGGAGGTGCGATATTAGGAGCCTCGCTAGGTGGTCCGGTTGGGCTAGTCGTCGGTGGTTTGCTTGGAGCTTGGCTTGGAAATGCTGTTAACGAAAATAAGGAGAATAATAATGGATAAAGCTCTATTCATTCCATCTGCTATTGTTGCAGCTATTCTCATTTTGTTCTATGCCTGTCTTACGTATAAAAAAGGCTTAGATTTTGATCAACAAGCTATTACAAATATAATCTTGCAGTCTTTTCAACTTGTTTGTGGCTGTGTTTTAATTGCGAGTACATTTGTTGATGAACTTGCATCACTAGTATCCGACTTGAATCTATATATTCTTATTGCGGGTTCGGTATTGTTTGTTAATGCCCTCAAGACTGTTTATCGTGATATGCCTTTCTCGCTATCACGCAATCGAAGTCAAGAAACAGTTCAAACAGATCGCTAGTAAAAATTTGTTATAACAAACTGTTTAAGAGTGATTCGCAACGCGTGGCATTTTCACTATGCGTTGGTTTAAGTGATTAAGGTGGTATGCGGGAGCTTCGATATTGCGTTGCTCACCTATATGGTCTCCCCCGGTTTTGCAAGTCAGTAGCATAATTAAAAGCGCAGGTTAACTTCCATATATACGGCCTGTTTAAGCGGCTATTGCCTTGGC